>NZ_BACT01000683.1:0-1490 GCF_000333255.1 Methylobacterium sp. B1
CCTCGGCGGGCAGCTCACCGCGACGTTGCACCTCGACCGCGCGGACGAGCATCTCGCCGCCGGGCTCGTGCCGCTGCTGGCCCGCAAGGCCGGACGGATCCTGGCGAACGGCTGGCCCACCGGCGTCGAGGTCGCCCCCGCGATGGTGCATGGCGGGCCGTTCCCGGCGACCTCGGACGGCCGGAAGCTGCTCGGTGGGCGCGATGGCGATCGACGGTTCCTGCGCCCGGTCTGCTACCAGGACCTGCCCGACGCGCTCCTGCCGCCGCCCCTGCGTCCGGACAATCCCTGGCATCTCGCGCGCCGGATCGACGGCGTTCTCGACCCGCAATCCGGCCGCTGACAGGCCGCCGCGCGACCCTCGACGGCCGCGCGTTCAGGACGACCCGAAGCGGTCGTCCCCGGGAGGACACAGATGGGACGATCACTCCTACAATTCCGCGCCGCCGACGGGCAGCGGGGCGTCGCGCTGCTCGCCGACGGTCGGGCGCGGCGGGTGCTCGGCGTCGACAGCGTGCGCGTCCTGGCGCGCAGGGCTCTCGAGGCGGGGGACGATCTGGCCGCGACGGCGGAGCGGGCGGGACTCGGCGCGCCCGTCGATCTCGACACGGTCCGGCTCCTGCCGCCCATCGACCACGCCGATCCCGCCCACCTGATGCTGAGCGGCACCGGCCTGACGCATCTCGGCTCCGCGGAGGGCCGCGACGCGATGCACCGCGCGGCCGCGGCCGACCCGGCGCCAACCGACTCGATGCGCATGTTCCGGATGGGCGTCGAGGGCGGCAAGCCGGCGCCGGGCGAGGCCGGCGTGCAGCCGGAATGGTTCTACAAGGGCGACGGATCCGGCCTGGTCGCCTCCGGCGAGCCGCTGGTCTCGCCGGCCTTCGCCCGCGACGGCGGCGAGGAGCCGGAGATCGCCGGGATCTACCTGGTCGACGCCGACGGCACCCCGGTGCGCCTCGGCTTCGCCCTGGCGAACGAGTTCTCCGACCACGTGACCGAGCGCGGCAACTACCTGTGGCTCGCCCATTCCAAGCTGCGCCCGGCCGCCCTCGGCCCGGAGCTGTGGCTCGGGGCGCTTCCGCCGGACGTGCGCGGGACCAGCCGCATCCTGCGTGACGGCGCCGTGCTCTGGGAGAAGCCGTTCCTCTCCGGGGAGGCGAACATGTCCCACAGCATCGCCAACCTGGAGCGGCACCACTTCAAATACGCACCCTTCCGGCGCCCCGGCGACGTGCATGTCCACTTCTTCGGGACCGCCACCCTGTCGTTCAGCGACGGCGTCGCGACCCGGCCCGGCGACGTGTTCGAGATCGAGGCCGCGCCGTTCGCGCTGCCCCTGCGCAACCCCCTGGCGGCCGCCCCGCCCACCGATCCGACTGTGCGGGTGCTCTGAGATGGCGAGCCCGATCCGCATCGGTCTGGTGGGTGTCGGCAAGATCGCCCGCGACCAGCATCTGCCGGTCATCGCCGCTTCCCCGGATTACAGC
>NZ_BACT01000682.1:0-990 GCF_000333255.1 Methylobacterium sp. B1
CCGCCCGCCGGGCGCCGGGCACGCCCCTCGTCGCCGCCGACCTGCCGCTGAACCTGCCGGCGGGCTGGGACTTCGCCAAGGTGTTCGGCACGGACCGGAGCGGCGAAGCGCCCGCCGACGACAAGGCCGCCCGGATCGTGCCGATCCATGCCGGCGAGGCGGGCGTCGACCTCCCGCAGACCGGGGCCGGGATCCTGGCGCAGCTCGGCCTGGGCCTGCTCCTCGCCCTCCTGGGCCTCCTGCTGGGCGCTGGCCTTCAGCGGCGCGGTGTCCGGCGGATCGGGGACGCGCGATGAGCCGCTCTCCGGTATCCGGACTGGGGAGGGCCCTCGCGGCCCTCCTCACCCTCGGGGGGCTCGGACTGGCGGCGCAGGCCGCCTGGATCCCCGCCAAGGCCGCCCTGGCGCAGGTTCTGCTGGAGCGCGCCTTCGCCCGCACGCTGGCCGAGGGGCACCCCGCCAAGCCCTGGCCCTGGGCCGACACCGAGCCGGTCGCCCGCCTCACCGTCGCGGGCCGCAGCTTCGTGGTGCTGCGGGGCGGGAGCGGCCAGGCCCTGGCCTTCGGCCCGGGCCATCTGGACGGTACGCCGGAGGCCGGCGCGCCCGGCACCGCAATCTTCGCCGCCCACCGCGACACGCAGTTCGCGGTGCTGGGGCGCCTCGGGCCCGGCGATCCCGTCACGGTGACGGGCCGCGACGGCCGGACCCGGCATTTCCGCGTCACCGGCACGCGGGTGGCGCGGTGGGACGCCTCGGGCATCGACCCGCAGGCGGCCGGCCGGCATCTCGACCTCGTCACCTGCTGGCCCCTGGAGGCGCTGCGGGCCGGACCGCTCCGGCTGATCGTCGAGACGGAGCTGGCGTCGGAGGCGGGGCGTTCCTGACGGGCCGCCGTGGATGGCCAGCTTGGCCGCGCTTGCGCAATTGTGCGGTTTCGTGCGGATCTGTCCGGATCAAGCCCGCGCGAGCCGTGCCTGTGAGCGAGATCGAA
>NZ_BACT01000681.1:0-1283 GCF_000333255.1 Methylobacterium sp. B1
GCGGGCCCGAGGCCGCCGGTGACCCGCTCGGCAAGGCCGCGACGGCGTCGGCGCCGTAGGCCGCCTGGGTGTGGGGCAGGATCGAGATGCCGTTCGTCATGGCCGCTCCTCAGCGCTCGATCGTGCCGGTCCGGCGGATCTTCTTCTGCAGCAGCAGCACGCCGTAGAGCAGCGCCTCGGCGGTGGGCGGGCAGCCGGGCACGTAGATGTCCACCGGCACCACCCGGTCGCAGCCGCGCACCACCGAATAGGAATAGTGGTAGTAGCCGCCGCCGTTGGCGCAGGAACCCATGGAGATGACGTAGCGGGGCTCCGGCATCTGGTCGTAGACCTTGCGCAGCGCCGGGGCCATCTTGTTGGTCAGCGTGCCGGCGACGATCATCACGTCGGACTGGCGGGGCGAGCCGCGGGGCGCGAAGCCGAACCGCTCGCAATCGTAGCGCGGCATCGACATCTGCATCATCTCGACCGCGCAGCAGGCGAGGCCGAAGGTCATCCACATCAGCGAGCCGGTGCGGGCCCAGTTGATCAGCTCGTCCGTGGTGGTCAGCAGGAAGCCCCGATCGGCCAACTCGTCGCTGATCGACAGGAAGGTCGGATCGTCCGCGCCGATCGGACGGCCGGTGTTGGGATCGATGATCCCCTTAGGCTGGGGCGCGATCGCGGGGGCGCGGGACAGGGCGCGGTTCGTGTCGGTGATCAGGGCCATCGGCGACTCAAGAATGCAGTGCGGGCGGCGAGCGGCGGGGCATCAATCCCATTCGAGGGCGCCCTTGCGCCACTCGTAGACGAAGCCGACGGTCAACACGCCCAGGAAGACGATCATCGACCAGAAGCCGAACCAGCCCAGATCCCCGAAGGTGATCGCCCAGGGGAAGAGGAACGCGACCTCGAGGTCGAAGATGATGAACAGGATGGCGACAAGGTAGAAGCGCACGTCGAACTTCATGCGGGCGTCGTCGAACGCGTTGAAGCCGCACTCGTAGGCCGAAAGCTTCTCGGGATCGGGGCTCTTGAAGGCGACCAGGAAGGGGACGACCAGCAGCGCGGTGGCGATGAACAGCGCCACGCCGATGAACACGATGAGCGGCAGGTAATCCGCCAACAATCCGGTCATGCCAGGGCCTCGCGAGAGGAGTGAAACCGCGGTGCGACGCCGACCCGGATCCGCCCGTGGAATTGTTCTTATGCCAGGATGCGCGCGGCCGGAGGCTTAGTCGAGCCGCCGGCCCGTGACAATGGCTTGTCGCGTCGCACAAAGCGCGCTGTCAGCCGTCTGTCAG
>NZ_BACT01000680.1:0-4585 GCF_000333255.1 Methylobacterium sp. B1
CCGCGGCCTCGCAGGCCTGGAGCAGCGTGTAATCGGCGGGGACGTCAACCTCGGTGCCGTCGACGAGGATTTTTGTCATCGGATCGTCTCGTAAACTGGCCCAAACGCACGAGGCCGGATCCCACCCGCACCCTCATCCTGAGGTGCGAGGCGCAGCCGAGCCTCGAAGGAGATGTCCAGCCCGCCTCGCGATCTCGGGAGGCCTCCTGCGAGGCCCGCCGACGCGGGCATCTCAGGATGAGGCTGTGGGTTGGACACCGGCATAGCCCTTTTACTCCGCAGCCATCGGCACAGGCTCGCTGTGCGGATTCGCGGTGTAGCGGTCGATGCGCTTCTCGATCTCGGGGCGGAAATGCCGGATCAGGCCCTGGATCGGCCAGGCCGCCGCGTCGCCGAGCGCACAGATCGTGTGACCCTCGATCTGCTTGGTCACCTCGAACAGCATGTCGATCTCGCGCTTCTGGGCGCGGCCCTCGGTCATGCGCTGCATCACCCGCCACATCCAGCCCGTGCCCTCCCGGCACGGCGTGCACTGGCCGCAGGATTCGTGCTTGTAGAAGTACGAGATCCGGGTGATCGCCGCGACGATGTCGGTGGACTTGTCGAGCACGATCACCGCTGCCGTGCCCAGGCCGGAGCCGAGGTTGCGCAGGGTGTCGAAATCCATCTTCGCGTCGATGATTTGTTCCGCGGGAACAAGGGGGACTGAGGATCCGCCCGGGATGGAACACAAAAGATTGTCCCAGCCGCCGCGCATGCCGCCGCAATGACGGTCGATCAGCTCCCGGAAGGTGATGCCCAGCTCCTCCTCGACGTTGCACGGCTTGTTGACGTGCCCGGAGACGCAGAAGAGCTTGGTGCCGGTGTTGTTCTTGCCGCCCAGGCCCGCGAACCACGCGCCGCCCCGGCGCAGGATCGTGCCGGCGACCGCGATCGACTCGACGTTGTTCACCGTCGTGGGGCAGCCGTAGAGGCCCATATTGGCCGGGAAAGGCGGCTTCAGCCGCGGCATCCCCTTCTTGCCCTCCAGGCTCTCGATGAGCGCGGTCTCCTCGCCGCAGATATAGGCGCCGGCGCCGTGGTGGACGTAGATGTCGAACGGGTAGTCGTGCACGTTCGACTGGCCGACGAGGCGGGCCGCGTAGGCCTCGTCCACGGCCTTCTGGAGGGCGTGCTTCTCGGCGACGTACTCGCCGCGGATGTAGACGTAGCAGGCATGCGCGTTCATCGCGAAGCAGGCCAGCATGCAGCCCTCGATCAGGAGATGCGGGTCGTGCCGCATGATCTCCCGGTCCTTGCAGGTGCCCGGCTCCGACTCGTCGGCGTTGACCACGAGGTAGTGCGGGCGCCCGTCGGACTTCTTGGGCATGAACGACCATTTGAGGCCGGTGGGGAAGCCCGCGCCGCCGCGGCCGCGCAGGCCCGAGGCCTTCATCTCCTCGATGATCCAGTCGCGGCCCTGTTCCAGCAGGAACTTGGTCCCGTCCCAGGCGCCACGCTTCTTGGCGGCGTCCAGGCCCGGCGAGTGGAGCCCGTAGAGGTTGGTGAAGATGCGATCCTGATCCGACAGCATGTCAGGTCCTCACTGAGCCGGCGCCGACAGGGCCTTGGCCTGCCCCACCCAGTTCTCCCGGTCGATGCGACCCGGGAACGCGAGGTAGGTGCCGACCCAGGTGATCTCGTCGCGGGACCACGCGGCGATCTGGTCCAAATGGTAGATGCCGAGCCCGTTCAGGCGCTGGCTGTTGCCCGGGCCGACGCCCGTGATGCGCGTCAGATCGTCCGGCTTCCCGGCGCGGGCGGCGTCGAGGCCCGGCGGGCGCTTGCCCACGGCGTCGGCCTTCCGCTCCGGGCTCGCATCCTTCGGCAGGGCCGCAAGGGCGCCGGCGATGCGGGTTTCCTCGGCCTCGGCCGCGACTTCGCCCGCGCTGGCGCCCGACGCTTCCGGCTGCTGCGGGACGGCGTCGCGCGCCGGCACGTCCTGATGGCCCTGGTCGCCGGCGGCGGGTTCGCCCTCGGCGACACGCTTGGCCGGCGAATCGAGCACGTCCGCGTCGCCCGGCCGGGCGGAGCCGTGCTTCGCGGTGGACCGGCCGCGCTCGGCCGCGTCGGCGCGATCCTCCGCCTTGACCGGCGTCTCGCCGTTGGCGGCGCGCTGGGCCGGCGCGTCGGAGGCCGGACGCTCGATCGGCCGGCCGGCATCGGGCCGCGCCGGCTTCGGGTTCTCGGCGGCCTGCTGCGTTCCGGAGGCCGCCTCGCCGGTCTGGGCGGCCGGCGTCTCGACCTTTCCGGCCTCCTCGAAGCGCTTGCGCCACGCGCCGACGCGCGAGCCGTCGAACAGGGTCGGGTCGGTGAGCGTGTTCACGGCGCCCTGGGGCTCGGACGAGACGCGCCCGGTCTGCGAGCCGACCTTCACGGGCCGTCCGGCGGCGAGGTCGTCCATCAGCTGGCCGAGGGATTCGGGCGTCAGGTCCTCGTAGTAGTCCTGGTTGATCTGCACCATCGGCGCGTTGCAGCAGGCGCCCAGGCACTCGACCTCGAGCCACGAGAAGGTGCCGTCCGCCGAGACGTGGCCGGGGGGGCCGAGCCGGGCCTGCAGCATCTCCTTGAGACCCCGCGCGCCGCAGGAATCGCACGGCACCGTGCCGCAGACCTGGATCCAGAAGCGACCCACGGGCTCGAGAGCGAACATCGTGTAGAAGGTGGCCACCTCCAGCACGCGGATGTTCGGCATGCCGAGCTCGGCCGCCACCGCCTCGATGGCCGCCCGCGGCAGCCAGCCGCCGTTCTGCTCCTGCGCCCGCCACAGGAGCGAGATCACCGCGGAGGCCTGACGGCCTTCCGGGTACTTGGCGATCTGGGTCTTGGCCCACTCGGCGTTCTCGGGGGAGAACGCGAAGCTCTCGGGCTGCTCCGAGGCGGGGGCGAGTCTGCGGTTTGCCATCGCTCTAACTTACCGATCCACTTCGCCGAACACGATGTCGAGCGTGCCGAGCACGCAGGACACGTCGGCCAGCAGGTGCCCGCGGCACATCCAGTCCATCGCCTGAAGATGCGCGAAGCCCGGCGCGCGGATCTTGCAGCGATACGGCTTGTTTGTTCCATCCGACACGAGATAGACGCCGAACTCGCCCTTCGGCGCTTCCACGGCGGCGTAGACCTCGCCCTCGGGCACGTGGAAGCCCTCGGTGTAGAGCTTGAAGTGGTGGATGAGCGCCTCCATCGAGCGCTTCATCTCCCGGCGCGGCGGCGGGGCGAACTTGCCGTCGACCGAGGCGATCGGCCCCTGGCCGGCGGGCTCGCGCAGCTTGGCGACGCATTGCTTCATGATGCGCACGGACTGGCGCATCTCCTCCATGCGGATCACCTGGCGATCGTAGGTGTCGCCGTTCTTTCCGACGGGGATGTCGAACTCCATCTCTTCGTAGCACTCGTAGGGCTGCGCCTTGCGCAGGTCCCAGGGAATCCCTGAGCCGCGCACCATCACGCCCGAGAAGCCCCACTCCATCGCCTCGTCCACCGACACGATGCCGATGTCGACGTTGCGCTGCTTGAAGATGCGGTTGGCCATGACGAGGTCGTCGAGATCCTGGACGACCTGCAGGAACGGGTCGCAGAACGCGTCGATGTCGTCGATCAGCTTCGGCGGCAGGTCCTGGTGGACGCCGCCGGGCCGGAAGTAGTTGGCGTGGAGCCGGGCGCCGGAGGCCCGCTCGTAGAAGATCATCAGCTTCTCGCGCTCCTCGAAGCCCCAGAGCGGGGGCGTGAGGGCGCCGACATCCATCGCCTGCGTGGTGACGTTGAGGAGGTGCGACAGCAGGCGGCCGATCTCGCAGAACAGCACGCGGATCAGCTGCGCGCGGCGCGGCACCTCGATCCCGGCGAGCCTCTCGATCGCCAGGCAGAAGGCGTGCTCCTGGTTCATCGGCGACACGTAGTCGAGCCGGTCGAAATAGGGCGTCGCCTGCAGGTAGGTCTTGTACTCGATGAGCTTCTCGGTGCCGCGGTGGAGCAGCCCGATATGCGGATCGACCCGCTCGACCACCTCGCCGTCGAGTTCCAGCACGAGGCGCAGCACGCCGTGCGCGGCCGGGTGCTGCGGGCCGAAGTTGATCGCGAAGTTGCGGATGTTGTGTTCGGTCACGGGCGGTCTCCGCGGCTCATGCCGACGTCTTCTCGTCGCCCGGCAGCACGTAGTCGGTGCCTTCCCACGGGGACAAGAAGTCGAAGTTCCGGAATTCCTGCGTCAGCTGGACCGGCTCGTAGACCACCCGCGCCTGGTCCTGGTCGTAGCGGACCTCGACGAAGCCGGTCAGCGGGAAGTCCTTGCGCAGGGGGTGCCCCTCGAAGCCGTAATCGGTGAGCAGGCGGCGCAGGTCGGGATGGCCCGAGAACAGGATCCCGTAGAGGTCGTAGGTCTCGCGCTCGTACCAGTTGGCGGCGGGGAACACCTCGATCACCGACGGGACGGGGGTCACCTCGTCGGTCTGCACCTTCACCCGGATTCGCAGGTTATGGCGCAGGGAGAGCAGGTGATAGACCACGTCGAAGCGCTTCTCGCGCTGCGGGTAGTCCACGCCGCAAA
>NZ_BACT01000679.1:0-10297 GCF_000333255.1 Methylobacterium sp. B1
TTGAAGTGGTCGATGTCGAAGATGAGCACGGAGAGCTGGGCCCGCGGGCGGCCTCGTCGCCGAACAGCGTGCCGAGAATGGTTGTCGAGGTAGCGCCGGTTGTGCAGGCCGGTGAGCGCGTCGATCACGGCCATCTGAAGCGAGGCCTGCATCGCCCCCCGGAGCGCCTCGGTGAAGCGCTTGCGCTTCACCTGGGTGCGGACCCGGGCCATCAGCTCGTTGCGGTCGACCGGGCGCATCAGGAAGTCGTGCACGCCGAAATCGAGGCCGCGGACGACCCGGGCGCGGTCGTGCTCCTCCGCCAGCATGATCAGCGGCATCGTCCGGGTCCGATCCAGCGACCGGAGCTGGCTGCACAGGCGCAGGCCGTCGAAGCCCGCCAGATCGAGGCTGACCAGGGCGAGATCGAAGGGCGCCTCGGCGGCGAGGTGCAGGGCCGCCTGCGGATCGGGCTCGACCGTGACGACGTGGTGCTGGCGCAGGGCCCCGGCGAGGCGCTCGGCCGATCCGGGGCGGTCCTCGATGAGCAGGATCCGGGCATCGAGGCCGGTCTCGGCGGTGGCCAGCGCCAGGGGATCGCCGATCCCGAATTCGCGCGAGGCGAGCGCGCGCTGGCGCAGCTCGTCGGTCACCGCCTTGAGGCGCACGAGGCTGCGCACCCGGCTGAACAGGGCGGTGTCGTCCACGGGCTTGGTCAGGAAGTCGTCGGCCCCGGCGTCGAGGCCGCGCAGGCGGTCCGCGGGCTGGTCGAGGGCTGTGACCATCACCACCGGGATATGGGCCGTGAGCGGGTTGTTCTTGAGGTGCCGGCAGACCTCGAACCCGTCCATGCCGGGCATCATCACGTCGAGCAGGACGAGGTCGCAGAGGCCCTTCTCGCAGATCGCGATCGCGTCCCGGCCATTCATGGCCGCGAGCGTGTCGAAATATTCCAGGCCGAGCTTCGTCTCCAGAAGCCTGACGTTCGGGAACAGATCATCGACGATCAGGACACGGGCCGACATGCTTCCTCGTAGGGGCGCGGTGGAGCGGCCCGGACCGGGCACCGTGTGCCGTGGCGCGCGCCGCCGGTCAGCCGCAGGGGCCTGGGCGGATACGACAGGACGGACGGTTGAACCGGTCACCCGACCCGGACGGATCGGGTGACCGGTTCAACGGCGCGCCTCGCCGGCGTGGTCACGGCTCAAGATAGGCCCGAACCGTTGCCAAAAACTTCGCAACCGAGATCGGCTTCGACAGGTAGGCCTCGCAGCCGCCCTCGCGGATCCGCTCCTCGTCGCCCTTCATGGCGAAGGCCGTGATGGCGATGACCGGAATGCCCTTGAGGTCGTCATCCTCCTTGAGCCATTTCGTCACCTCGAGCCCGGAGACCTCGGGGAGCTGGATGTCCATGAGGATCAGGTCGGGATGATGGGCGCGGGCCAGTTCGATCGCCTCGATGCCGTGGGCGGTCTTCAGGGTCGCGTAGCCGTTCGCCTCCAGCAGGTCGTTGAACAGCTTCATGTTCAACTCGTTGTCCTCGACGATCAGCACCGTCTTCTTCATGATCCGATGTCCCGGTGCGCGCCGATCATGATTAGTGGGCGGTGAAGCCCCTCCGTCACCTTTGTAGCGTTCACATGTTGATGAATGGCAAACCTCTTCAAGGGGATGAGTCCGCCGAACGGCTCGCCCTGGACGTTCTGTTGTGGATCGCGGGGGACGAGGACCGGCTCCTGCCCTTCCTGGCGGCGAGCGGATTGAGCCCCGACACGCTGCGCGAAAGCGCCCGCGAGCCGGCTTTCCTGGTGGGCGTCCTCGACCACGTGATGGGCGACGAGAACGTCCTCGTCGCCTGCGCGAACGGTCTCGGCGTCAAGCCGGAGCGGATCGCCGCGGCGTGGCAGCGGCTGTCGCCGCGGCCGGATGACGAATGGGCGTGAGGCCTCCGGCGCGACGCGGACCGCTGCGCGCGTCCCGCCCGCGGATCCCGGGCCTGCCCGCGATCCGCGCCCGGCCTGCCCCTGGCCCAGCCCCATGAGGCACGGGTCCCGGGCGCTGGTCTTTCACGCGGTGGATGGCTGGCACACGACGTGGGGATCGGCGAGCCCGCGCGGGAGAGGGGGGCCGCGCCGCACCCCGCGACCCGCCGACCGACCCGCCCCCCGATCGGATCGGCGGGCCCGGGAGCCCGGGAGCATGGTCGGAACGGTGCGCGCCCTCTGCCCACCGGCGCTCAGGGCGTGCAGCCCTTCCCCGCGTCCTTGTCGCTCCGCCCCGCCTTGGCGTCGATGTCGAGGGCGGTCATGTCGCCCAGGATGGCGAAATCGCCGTAATCGAGCTTGAGCGCGCCGCTGACGCCGTTCTCGTACAGGTCGAAGCCGAGGGTGTAGATCGGCGTGCGCTCCCCGGCGCCCTCGGTGTAGTAGCTCAGGCGGACCGGCCAGTGCGGCATGCCGGCGAGCGAACCGTCGCGCAGCGGCTTGTCCCGGTCGGAGCCCGCGGCCGAAGCCGGGCCGGTCTCCGTGTGGCCGATCACCGCGAAGGTGTCGTAGATCTTCTTGCCGTCGTCCGAGCCGTCGTAGACCTTGACCGAGAGGGTCGACTGGCCGGCCCGCGCCGCCGCGATCAGGCGGCGCATGTGCTCGCTCGGGAACAGGACCGGCCCCTCCACGGTGAACGGCTTCGGGCCGCCCTTCAGCTTCACCGTGAGGGCGTCGCCCTGCTCGGAGGCGGTCCCGTCGACCGGGGCGGCGGCCTTGTTGTTGGTCAGCGTCGTCGTCTTGAACCGGAACTCGCGCCCCTGCCCGCCCTCGAAGGTGGTGCTGCGCATGTCCGACAGGCGCGTGCCGGTCTCGCCGGAGGACAGCTCCGTCACCTGGCGGGTCAGCATCGTGTAGCCCCGGCAGGCATCCCCCCGGAAGTCGATGACGATGCGCCCGCGGGCGCTCTCCACCGAGCGGGTGCCTCCGCCCTCGGCCAGCGACAGGTCGTAGACCGCCCGATGGTTGGCCAGGACGATCTCGGGCGACGGGGTCGCCGCCTCGGGCTTGGCCGCCGGTTCGGGCCCGGCGGGCGGGGCCGCCTGGGCGTTCCCGGCGCAGACGAGAAGGCCGGCCGTCAGCAGTCGGAAGAGGCGCAGGCGCATGGACAACCTCGATTCGGTCCGCCGCAGATAGCAGGCTCAGGGAATCGGGCAATGCTTGGGCCGGGCCGCGGGGGCGTCCCGAGGGCCCCGCCCCCCGCTTCCGGCTCCCCTATCGGTAGCCCTCAGCCTGCAGGGTGAACAGCTCGGCGTAGCGGCCGCGCCGCTCCATCAGGGCGGCGTGGCCGCCCTCCTCCAGGACCCGGCCGCCCTCCAGGACGAGGATGCGGTCGGCCATGCGCACGGTGGAGAAGCGGTGCGAGATCAGCACCGCCGTCCGCCCGGCCGACAATTCCCGGAACCGCGCGAAGACGTCGTGCTCGGCCCTCGCGTCGAGGGCCGCGGTCGGCTCGTCCAGGATCAGGATCTCGGCCTCGCGCATGTAGGCCCGGGACAGCGCGACCTTCTGCCACTCGCCCCCGGAGAGGTCGAGGCCGCCGGCGAAGCGCTTGCCCAGGGGCTGGGCGTAGCCCTCGGGCAGGCGCTCGATCACCGGCGCCGCCAGCCCCCGGGCCGCCGCGGCCGCGATGCGCTCCGCGTCCCCGGCGGCCTCGATCCGGCCGACCGCGACGTTCTCGCCCGCCGTGAGGTCGAAGCGGACGAAGTCCTGGAAGATCGCCCCGATCCGCGCCCGCAGCTCGTCGAGGTCGTACGCGGTGAGCGGCACCCCGTCGAGGAGCACCCGGCCCTCGTGCGGGTCGTAGAGCCGGGTCATCAGCTTGACGATCGTGGTCTTGCCGGCGCCGTTGCCGCCGACCAGCGCCACCGTCTCCCCGGCGCGGATCGCGAAGGAGAGGTGGCGCAGCGCCCAGGCCTGCGTGCCCGGATAGCGGTAGCCGACATCCTCGAAGACCAGCCCCTCCCGGATCGGGCGCGGCACCGGCACGGCCTGCACGGGCGAGCGGATCTGCGGGCGGATCGCGAAGAAGGAGTAGAAGTCGTCGAGGTACTGCGCCTGGCCGGTGATCTGGGTCAGCCCGAGGAGCAGTCCCTCCAGGCCGCCGCGCAGGCGCTGGAAGGCGCCGGCCAGGAAGGCGAGATCGCCCACCGAGAAGGTGCCCGCCACCGTCCGCCAGACGATCACCGCGTAGGCGGCGTAGTAGGCGAGCGTCCCGAGGCTCGCGAAGGCGAAGCCCCAGCCGGCCCGGGCGACGGCGAGGCTGCGGTTCTCGGCGAGCAGCCGGCGCGCCGCCGTCCCGTAGAGGCCGGTCAGGTAGTCCGAGAGGCCGAAGAGCTTGATCTCCTTGGCGGTCTCGACGCTGGCGCCGAGGTAGCGCAGGTAGTCGATCCGGCGGCGCTCCGGGCTGCGGATCCAGGCGAGGCGGTAGCCGGCCTTGGTGAAATGCCACTCGTTGAGGACCGCCGGGACCAGGGCGGCGGCGATCAGCACCACGAGCCAGGGCGTGAAGGCCGCGACGCCGATCGCCAGGGTCGCGAGGGTCAGGAGCCCCTGCAACTGGCCGAACACCGTCCCGATGAGCCCGGTGCGGCCGCTGACCTGCCGGCGCGCCCGCTCCAGCCGGTCCTGCTGGGCGCTGTCCTCGAACTGCGCGAGATCGAGGGCGGCGGCGTGCGCCATCAGCCGCAGGGAGGCGGCGTTGGCGTAGAGGTCGCCGATCAGGGTCTCGGTGAGGTTCGCGAGACGGCCGGTGAGGTCCGAGACCAGGGCGAGGCCGAATTCGGCCGCCACCAGCCCGGCGAGCCGGGCCCGGCCGGGATCGGCCAGCCAGTCCGCCAGCCCCGCCCCTGGCGCCGGCCGGGCATGCTCGGCCACGATCCCGTCGAGGATCAGCTTGGCGAGATACAGCATCAGGACCGGCAGGCAGGCCGCCACGAGGCGCAGCGACAGGCTCGCCGCGAGCAGGCGCGGGCTGGCGGCGGCGATCTCCCGGAACAGGGTCGGCAGGTAGCGCAGGGCGCCCAGGCGCTCCCCGAGCCGCTCGCCCAGGCGTGCGCCGAGCCTCGTCCGCGCGCTCATCCCCTGGGGATTGCTCACCGGATTTCGGACGTGGATTGGACGACGCGCAAAGACAGCATTAACTGTAGATGCATATAGTTTTAATCCTCGTCGAGTGGTGCGTGCTCAGCGGTCCTGCAATCCTCAGAATTTCGGTCCTCCTCATCATTGCCGGCATACTCGCGGCGGTGGTGCAGGTCCTGTTGCCGGGCCCGGCGCCCGGACCGGTATCCCCGCCTGCGCCCTCGGCACCGGCGGTTCCCGAACCCTCGACGGCCCCGCCGCCCGCGCCGGCACCCGCCCCGTCCGCCCCGTCCGCGGCGGTCGAGCCCGCGCCTTCGCAGCCCGCGCCTGCGCAGCCCGGCAAGGCCCCGGCGCCCGCCGCGCCGTTACAGATGCCGTCCGACGCGATGGCGGTTCCCGCCGACCCTCCGGCCCCGCAGGCGGCGCCTCAACCGCAGGGCGAGGACGCGGCCGGTCAGGCCGAGGTCGAGCGGGCGGAGGACAGCGCCGGGCCCCGGGCCCTGGCCGTGGTCGATCTCAACACGGCCTCCGTGGCGGATCTCAACCGCCTGCGCGGCGGCGGCGCCATCGGCCGGGCGATCGTTGCCAAGCGGCCCTACACCGCGGTGGAGCAGCTGCTGTCGAAGCGGGTGCTCAGCCGGTCGGTCTACGAGAAGATCAAGGATCAGGTGACGGTGCGGTGAGGCGGCCGCGGCCGGCCCGGTGTCACGTGGTGTCGTCCGGGCTCGCCCCTGTCCCGGGCGCGTGCGACGCCAGCGGATGGCGGCCCGGGATCCCGCGCCGGACGTCGCGAAGCGTCCGCCCGAAACGCGCAGGCCCGTTCCGCCGCGCTTCGTCTGCCGGATCCCGGATCGCCGTCCACGGCGTTCCGGGCGTCCGGGAAGAGGGGTGCGTCCCGGGGGCGCCGGCCCTCAGAGCGTCGTCCCGAAGATCTCCGCCACCTGCGGGATGTCCTTGTCGCCGCGACCGCAGAGATTGATCACCATCAGGTGTTCGGCCGGGCGCTGCGGCGCCAGTTCCAGAACCTTGGACAGGGCGTGGGCCGGCTCAAGGGCCGGGATGATGCCCTCCAGCATCGAGCAGAGCTTGAACGCCTCGAGGGCTTCGGTGTCCGTCGCCGAGATGTAGGTGACGCGACCCGTCTCGTGCAGCCACGCGTGCTCGGGCCCGATGCCGGGATAGTCCAGCCCGGCCGAGATCGAGTGCGCGTCGGCGATCTGTCCGTCCGCGTCCATCAGCAGGTAGGTGCGGTTGCCGTGCAGCACGCCCGGCTTGCCGCCGGTGAGCGAGGCCGCGTGCAGGCCGGAATGAACCCCGTGGCCGGCCGCCTCGACCCCGAAGATCTCGACCTCGCGGTCGTCCAGGAACGGGTGGAACAGGCCCATGGCGTTGGAGCCGCCGCCGATGCAGGCGACCAGCGAATCCGGGAGGCGGCCCTCCTGGGCGATCATCTGCTCCCGGGTCTCACGCCCGATCACCGACTGGAAGTCGCGCACCATGGCCGGATAGGGGTGCGGCCCGGCGACGGTCCCGATGCAGTAGAACGTGTCGGCGACGTTGGTGACCCAGTCGCGCAGGGCCTCGTTCATGGCATCCTTGAGGGTCCGGGTGCCGGATTCCACCGGGATCACCTCGGCGCCGAGCATCTTCATGCGGAAGACGTTGGGCGCCTGCCGGGCGACGTCGACCGCGCCCATGTAGACGACGCACTTGAGGCCGAAGCGCGCGCAGAGCGTCGCGGTGGCGACGCCGTGCTGGCCCGCGCCGGTCTCGGCGATGATCCGCGGCTTGCCCATGCGCCGGGCCAGCAGGATCTGGCCCAGCACGTTGTTCACCTTGTGGGAGCCGGTATGGTTCAGCTCCTCACGCTTGAAATAGACCTTGGCCCCCTGCCCGGCCGGAGCCTTGGCGCGCAGGTGCTCGGTCAGCCGCTCGGCATAGTAGAGCGGGCTCGGCCGGCCGATATAGTGGGTGCCGTAGCTCGCCATGTCGGCCGCGAAGGCCGGATCGACCTTGGCGGCCTCGTAGGCGGCTTCCAGCTCCAGGATCAGCGGCATCAGCGTCTCGGCGACGAAACGGCCGCCGAAGATGCCGAAGCGGCCGCGCTCGTCGGGACCGGTGCGGAAGGAGTTGGGCTCGGGGGCGATGGTCACGGGACGGGTCCTGCGGTCGCTGGGGTCGATCTGTTGCGGGTGCGTAGACCCATGCGGGCGCGGCTGCAATGCGGCGTCCCGCCCGCGTAACCGGTTCGGGCCACGGGGCGAACACCCTGTTGGTTTCCGGCAGGAGGATAGAATGGCACATCGCGATCGAATCCGCACGCTCCTCGGGGCCGCCCTCGGGCTCGGACTCGCAGGGGCCGTCCTGCTCCCCCGGCTTCCGGCCTTCGCCGAGGAAGCGCCCCGGCGCCTGCCGGAGGCCGCGACCCGCTCCGCCGAGCCGCCGGGGCCGCGCGTCGCGGTCTTCGCCGGCGGCTGCTTCTGGGGCGTGCAGGGGGTGTTCCAGCACCTGCGCGGCGTGAGCAATGCGGTGTCGGGCTATGCTGGCGGCACCCGCGCGGAGGCCGATTACCGGACGGTGAGCGGCGGCGGGACCGGCCATGCCGAGGCGGTCTCGGTCACCTACGACCCGGCCGCGATCCGCTACGACGAGCTCCTGCGGATCTTCTTCTCGGTGGCCCTCGACCCGACCCAGGTGGATCGCCAGGGGCCCGATACCGGGCACCAGTACCGCTCGGCCCTGTTCCCGCAGGATGCCGAGCAGGCGCGGGTGGCGAAGGCCTACATCGCCCAGCTCGACGCGGCCAAGGCCTATGCGCGGCCGGTCGCCACCCGGATCGAGCCGGCGGCCGCGTTCTACCCGGCCGAGGGTTACCACCAGGACTTCATGGCCCTGCATCCCGGCCACCCGTACATCGCCGCCAACGATGCGCCGAAGCTGGAGGCGCTGCGCAGCCTGTTCCCGGAGCGGACGGCGGCGCAGCCGGTTCTGGTCAACCGCCCGCCGGCCTGAGCGGGCGGCCCGGCGCGGTCCGCTATTCCTCCGGTGGCCGCGGCCGGCCGAAATCCGGCGCCGCGGTCTCCTGGCCCTGCGCCACGATGCTGCGCCGGATCGCCCGGGTGCGGGTGAACATCGCGTGGAGCGCGTCGCCGTCGCCCCAGCGCACCGCCTTGGCGAGCGCCGACAGGTCCTCGTTGAACCGTCCGAGCATCTCCAGCACCGCCTCGCGGTTGTTGAGGAAGATGTCCCGCCACATGGTCGGGTCGGAGGCGGCGATGCGGGTGAAGTCGCGGAATCCGCTGGCCGAGAACTTGATCACCTCGGACTGCGTCGCCGATTCGAGGTCCGCGGCGGTGCCGACGATGTTGTAGGCGATCAGGTGCGGCAGGTGGCTGGTGATCGCCAGCACGTGGTCGTGGTGCTCGGCGCTCATCGTCTCGACATTGGCGCCCATCCCCGCCCACAGGGCGCGGACGGTCTCGACCGCCGCCGGATCGGTGCCCTCGGGCGGGGTCAGGATGCACCAGCGGCCCTGGAACAGGGTCGCGAAGCCCGCATCCGGCCCCGAGAACTCGGTTCCGGCGATCGGGTGGCCGGGGACCAGGGCGACGCCCTCGGGCAGGTGCGGCCGGATCGCCGCCACCACGGCGCCCTTCACCGAGCCGACATCCGACACGATCGCGCCGGCTTTCAGATGCGGCATCATCTCGGCCGCCGCGGCGCCGATGGCGCCCACCGGCACGCACAGGATCACGAGGTCGGTGTCGGCCGCGCCCTCCGCCGGGTCGCCCGTGACCGCGTCGGCGATGCCGAGTTCGCGCACCCGGTCGCGCACGGCCTCGTCCCGGTCGACGGCCACGATGGTGCGGGCGAGCCCGTAGCGGCGCGCCGCCCGGGCGATCGAGGATCCGATCAGCCCGAGGCCGACGATGGCGAGACGGTCGACGGCGGGCCTCTCGGCCTTGAGCGCCTCAGGCATGGGTGCTCCCCTGGGCGCCACGCACGAAGTCGCCGAGCGCCGCCAGGAAGGCCGTGTTCGCCTCGGCGCCGGCCACCGTCACCCGCAGGGCGTTGGGCAGGCCGTAGGCGGTGACCCGGCGGGTGATGAGGCCGCGCTCGGTCAGGAACGCGTCGGCATCCGCCGCCGAGCGGCCGGGCGCGTCGGGGAAGTGGATCAGCAGGAAGTTCGCGACGCTCGGCGTGACCGTGAGGCCGAGCGCCCGGGCGCCCTCGGTGAGCTTCGGCAGCCACTCGGCGTTGTGGGCGGCGGCGGCGGCCATGTGGGCCTCGTCGGCGATGGCGGCCGAGCCCGCGGCGATCGCCGGCCCCGAGACGTTGAACGGCCCCCGGATCCGGTTGACCGCGTCCGCCACGTGCGACGGCGCGACCATCCAGCCGATCCGCACGGCGGCCAGCCCGTGGATCTTCGAGAAGGTGCGGGTCATCACCACGTTCTCGGCTTCGAGCGCGAGTTCGAGCCCGGCCGAGTAGTCGTTCGCCCGGACGTATTCGGCATAGGCGCCGTCGATCACCAGCAGCACGTGCGGCGGCAGGCCGGCGTGGAGGCGGCGGATCTCGTCGAAGGGCAGGTAGGTGCCGGTCGGGTTGTTGGGGTTCGTGACGTAGACGATCCGCGTCCGGTCCGTGACCCGGGCCAGGATCGCGTCGACGTCCACGGTGAGGTCGCGCTCGGGCGCCACCACCGGCTCGCCCCCCGAGGCCAGGATGGCGATCCGGTACACGAGGAAGCCGTGCTCCGAGTAGATGCCCTCGGTGCCCGGCCCGGCATACGCGTAGGCCAGCAGCGAGAGCAGCTCGTCCGATCCCGCCCCGCAGACGATCCGCTCGGGATCGAGCCCGTAGCGCCTGGCGATGGCGGTGCGCAGCGCCGTGGCGCGCCCGTCCGGGTAGGTCTCGAGCTTGGCGGTCGCCGTGTGGAGGGCGGCGAGCGCCGCGGGGCTCGCGCCGAGGGGCGTCTCGTTGGAGGAGAGCTTGTAGACCGTGCCGCCGCCGGGCCGCCCGCTCTTGCCGGGCACGTAGGTGTCGATCGCCAGGACGCCGGGGCGCGGTTCCGGACGGGCGGGGCGGAGGGCGGACATTGCGGTGCGACTCGGGATGCGCGGGGTTCGGTCGGTTCCGCGTCCGTCTACAACATTTCCTTTGCCGGTGAACCCGGGCCCGCTTCAGGGGCG
>NZ_BACT01000678.1:0-5337 GCF_000333255.1 Methylobacterium sp. B1
CTTGAGGTTCTGCCAGAAGGCGATGTTCGGGTCGTTGCGGAACTTGGCCATGTTCTCGGCCGTCATCCGGAACGGATAGGACTGGAACTGGAAGCTGCGCTGGCCGCCGATGAACGCCTCGCGGGCGATGGCGTAGATCTCCGCGATGGTGGCGTCGGTCATGGCGAAGCAGCCCGCCGACGAGCAGGTGCCGTGCACCATCAGGTACTTGCCGGTGCGCCCGTTGGCCCGGTCGACGGCATTGGGGAAGCCGGTATCGAACGAGAGATAGTACGAGGAATTCGGGTTCATCAGGCCCGGGGTGATCGTATAGAAGCCCTCCGGCGCCTGCCGGTCGCCCTCGCGGGTCTTGGGGCCGAGCTGGCCGGACCAGCGGCAGATCGGGTAGGTCTTCAGCAGGGCGTAACGGCCGTCGCCGCCCCGCTTCCAGATCTCCATCTCCGCTTCCTTCTTGAAGGTGCGGATCAGGATCGGGTCGGATTGCTGCATCCCCTTGGATTGCATCAGGGCGACCGTCTGGGGGGCGACCGGCGCGAGGCTGCGCGCGCTCGGGCCGTTGATCCCGGAGCCGTCCTGGCAGGCGGCGAGCGACAGGGCCAGCAGGGACGCTGCCGCCAGCAGTCGCGCGGTCGCGAGACGCGCCGTCATGGGGAACCTCGATCGTCTTACGCGCGCCCGCGGGCCTTGCTGGCCGCGTCGGGTGCCACTCCCCAACCCAATAGGCTCGTTAAGCTTGCGCCTTCCTTACCGCAAGGACGCGGGTGCAACACTGGATTGTTATCCGGTGTGGAGAGCCTGCGGCGCAGGCCCTATCCACAGGCGGCCGGGACCGCGGCGGGGCGACCCAGCCAGAGCACGAGGACGAGGCCGGCCAGCGCCAGGGCGGCGCCGGCCAGGGACACCGCCGGGTAGCCGAGCCCGGCATCGATCGTGGCGCCGCCGACGGCCGCCCCGACCGCGTTGCCCAGGTTGAAGGCGCCGATATTCATCGCCGAGGCGAGGCTGGGCGCGTCCGCCGCCTGCGCCATCACCCGCATCTGGAGCGGGGCCACGCTGGCGAAGCTCGCGACACCCCAGAGGACGATCAGCAACGCCGCGGCGGCCGCCCCGTGCATGCCCCAGGCGAACAGCACGAGGACGACGAGCTGCGCCGCCAGCGCGCCGATGATCGTGCCGTCCACCGAGCGGTCCGCGAGCCGGCCGCCGAGCCAGTTGCCCACGGTCAGGCCGAGCCCGAACAGGACCAGCATCGCGGTGACGAACGGCGCCGTCGCGCCGGTCTCGGTCCGCAGGATCGGCGCGATGTAGGTGAACACCGTGAACATCGCGCTGAACCCCACCATGGTCAGCGCCAGGGCCGCCAGGACGGGGCCGCGGCCGAGGACGCGCAGCTCGGACCACAGGTCGGCGCTCGGTTCGGCCTTGAGTTCCGGCAGGGCGAGCCGCAGCGCCAGCATGGCGACGGCGCCGATCGCGGCGATCCCCCAGAAGGCCGCGCGCCAGCCGAGCATCGCGCCGGTCCAGGCGGCGAGCGGCACGCCGCCGATCGTCGCGATGGCGAGGCCCGAGAACATGGCCGCCACCGCGGCGGCACGGCGCTCCGGCGGCACGAGGCCCGCGGCCACCACCGCGCCGACGCCGAAGAAGGCGCCGTGGTTCAGCGCGGTCACGAGCCGGCCGGCGACCAGCATGGCGTAGCTGTCGGCGAGGGCCGCCATCAGGTTGCCGAGGGTGAAGATCGCCATCAGCCCAACCAGCAGACGCCGCCGGGGCAGGCGCGCGGTGGCGAGGGTCACGAGCGGCGCGCCGATCACCACGCCCAGCGCGTAGGCGCTGACGACGAGGCCCGCCGCCGGGATCGACACGTTCAGGTCGGCGGCGATCAGGGGCAGCATGCCCATGGGGGTGAACTCGGTCACGCCGATGCCGAAGGCCCCGGCCGCGAGGGCCAGCAGGGGTGGGTTGAGCGCCATGGGGTCCGCATCTCCGTTCGTTCCGGTGAGGCAGGTGGCGGATTCGTCTCCAGGACAGTAGTCCCCGCTCGGGACCAGGATCTGTGCGCCGACGGCACGAATGCGGGCTTGCCGACGGATCGGGGACGGGGGCATCCTGCGCGGCTCTCCCGAACACGCCCTCATCGTGAGGTGCCCGCGCCGGCGGGCGTCGGAGGGGCGCTCCGGCATCCCAGGATGAGGGCCTCGGGTCGGAGCGCCCGGGATCGGCTTCGGGCATCGCGGGACGGGCATGATGCTGCGCGACAAGGTCGACCGGGCGGGCGAGATGGTGGTGTTCGTGGCGGTGGCGGAGGCCGGCAGCCTGTCGGGGGCGGCGCGTCGGCTCGGGCTGACGCCCTCCGCGGTCAGCCGGATCGTCGCCCGGACCGAGGCGCGGCTCGGCGCGCAGCTCCTCGTGCGGACGACCCGGACCCTCCGGCTCACCGCCGAGGGCGAGACCTACGGGCGCGCCGCGCGCCGCATCCTGGCGGATCTCGACGAGACCGAAGCCGCGCTCGCCGACCGGGGCTGCCCGCGCGGGCGGGTCCGGGTCAGCGCCGCCACCGCCCATGGCCGGCTCGTGATCGTGCCGCTGCTCGCCGCCTTCGTCGAGCGCCATCCCGGCATCACGGTGGAGATCGACCTCAGCGACGAACTCGCCGACGTGCTCGGCGGCCGGGCCGGCGTGGCGATCCGGTTCGGCCCGCTCGCCGACAGCCCGCTCACCGCCCGGCGGCTCGGGGAGACCGGCCGGACGGTGGTGGCCTCGCCGGCCTACCTCGCCCGGGCCGGCACGCCGCGGCGGCCCGCCGACCTCGCCGGCCACAACTGCCTGGATTTCAGCTTCCGCCGCTCCGAGCCCGGATGGCCGTTCCGCATCGACGGGCACGACAGCGTCCTGCCGGTGGGCGGCAACGTCGCCGCCAACAACGGCGAGACCCTGGTCCAGCTCGCCCTGCAGGGCACCGGCATCACCCGGGTCGGCAACTTCCACATCGCCGAGGATCTCGCCGCCGGCCGGCTGGTGCCGCTGCTGGAGCCGTTCAACCCGCAGGACCGCGAGGCGATCCACGCGGTGTTCGTGGGCGGCCCCGCCATGCCGGCCCGGGTGCGCGTGCTGGTGAATTTCCTGGCGGAGCGGATGCGCGGGGCCGCCTTCGGCGCTCACCCGTGAGGGAATTGCCTCGCGCCCGTCCGCGTCGGCGCGATCGTCGCCCTGTCGCGCGCCACGCAGTTCGGGCTTGGCGCCCGCTCAGCCGAACAGCGCCGGCCGCCGCGCCGCCTCGGCCCGGATGATCTCAACCAAGGCCGCGTCGTCGGCCGGGTCGGCCAGCCGCAGGCCGACGGGCTCCGAGGGCGTGTGCACGGTGAGCCAGCGCAGGGATGTCCGCAGGTCGACCGCCTCGGCGACCGCCATGCGCGGATGCCCGGTCTCCAGCTGCAGGAAGGTCAGGTGGTTGCGGCTGGCGCGCTGCCCGAGCAGGTCGTCGATCGCCTCGACCACGTCCCGGGGCGTGTGGAGATGGGTCATCATCCAGAGGCGGTTGTCGGTGCCCGGCGTGTCGAGGGCCCGGCGCAGCCGGCGCACGCCCTCGGTGAGGAAGGCGTAATCCGCCTCGCTCGTCGCCGGGTCGTGGTGGTTGAACACGCATTCGAGGCCATGCCGCTCCCGGTAGAGGCGGTGGCGCCCCCGCCAGATGCCGGGGCCGCGCCGCTCGGATTCCGGGATGCTCTCCAGCTGGCTCCGGTCGACGAGCGCGGAGAAATCGTCGGCGAGGCAGTCCCGGGCCATGCCGGGCATGGAGAAGATCCAGTCGAGGGGCCCCGACCATTGGCGCAGGTCGAGCGTCTTGAGGACGTGCGCCATCTGGCAGTTGCAGCCGAGGGAGATATGGTTGTGCCGGTCCGGCTCCCGCGCGTCGCGCCGGCCCAGCAGCCGGCCGAGCGCGCCGAACAGCCCCCCCGACGCCCCGGGCTCGCTCACAGGGTCCGGCCGATCGCCAGGAACTTCTCCGCGCGCCGGTCGCGGATCTCGACGGCCGTCAGGCCGTCGAACAGGGCGAGGGCGTCGGCGACGGCGTCGCCCGCGGCCCGGATCGCCGCCTCGCGGTCGCGATGCGCCCCGCCGGTGGCCTCCGGGATGATCCCGTCGATGACGCCGAGGCGCAGCAGGTCCTGGGCGGTGATCTTCATGGCGGTGGCGGCGTCGGCGGCGCGGCCCTGGTCGCGCCACAGGATCGAGGCGGCGCCCTCCGGCGAGATCACCCCGTAGATCGCGTGCTCCAGCATGAGGACCCGGTTGGCGGTGGCGAGCGCGATGGCGCCGCCCGAGCCGCCCTCCCCGATCACCACGGCGACGTTGGGCACGCCCAGCGCGAGGCAGGCCTCGGTGGAGCGGGCGATGGCCTCGGCCTGGCCGCGCTCCTCCGCCTCGATGCCCGGATAGGCGCCGGCGGTGTCGACGAAGGCGAGGACCGGCAGACCGAACCGGTCGGCGGTCTCCATGAGCCGGACCGCCTTGCGGTAGCCCTCGGGGCGGGCCATCCCGAAATTGTGGCGCAGCCGCGCCTCGGTGGTGGCGCCCTTCTCCTGGCCGAGCACCAGGACCGGCCGTCCGCGGAACCGCCCGAACCCGCCGAGGATCGCCTCGTCCTCGCCGAAGTTCCGGTCGCCGGCCAGCGGGGTGAACTCGGTGATCAGCCCGTCGCAATAGTCCACGAAGTGCGGCCGCTGCGGGTGGCGCGCCACCTGGGTCTTCTGCCAGGGGGTGAGGTTCGCGTAGATCTCCGCCAGCGCCTGGCCGGCCTTGGCCTCAAGCCGGCCGACCTCCTCGGCGATGGAGACCGCGCCGTCGCGCGCGCTCACGGCGCGCAGTTCCTCGAGCTTGGCCTCCAGCTCGGCCACCGGCTTCTCGAAGTCGAGGTAGGTGCGCGTCACCGCCATCGTATCACAGATCTTCCCGGGGTCCGCCGCGCGGGGGCGGCGGGCGCGAGGTGTTGGCGATGGCGGGAGTGGTGTCAACCGGCCTGTTGCCGGACCGGGCCGCCGGCCGGCGGTCCGGGCCCTCGGCCGGCGGCCCGGACAGGCCGCGGCCGGAGGGTCAGGCTGCCTGCGACTCGACCCGGTTCCGTCCGGCCGCCTTGGCCCGGTAGAGGGCGAGGTCGGCGCGCCGGAGCATGTCGGCGGCGCAGAGATCCTCGCCGCGGCGCACGGCGACCCCGATCGAGACGGTCACGGGCACCGTCCGGGTGGCCCCCAGCACCGAGAACGGCACCGCCTCGACCCGCTCGCGGATGCGCTCGGCGATGCCCTGGGCCTCGCCGAGCCCCGCCTCCGGCAGGAT
>NZ_BACT01000677.1:0-4431 GCF_000333255.1 Methylobacterium sp. B1
GCGGCGGTTTCGCCGCGGAAGGCGTGCTCTTCCTAGTCGCGGTCGTCCCGGCGGCCCGGCTCGAACCCGTTCCAGCACCCGATTCGGTGCCGCTCGATCCTGCCTCAAGCGCGAGGTGAGGCCATGGCTCGGTTGGACGAAGGCGGCTCCGGTCGAGAATCCTACGACGTCGTCGTGGTCGGCGGCGGGCCGGCCGGGGCCACGGCGGCCACCGACCTGGCCCGGGCCGGCCACGCGGTTCTGCTCCTCGACAAGCCCGGCCGGATCAAGCCCTGCGGCGGCGCGATCCCGCCGCGGCTGATCCGCGATTTCGCGATCCCCGATGCGCTCCTCGTCGCCAAGATCCGGTCCGCCCGGATGGTGGCGCCGAGCGGCAAGGCCGTCGACATGCCGGTGGGCGAGGGCTTCGTCGGCATGGTCGACCGCGAGCATTTCGACCCGTGGCTGCGCGCCCGCGCGGAAGAGGCCGGCGCCGACCTGCGCGACGCCGCCTACGACCGGATCACCCGGCCCGACGACGGGGTGCCGCTCGTCCACTTCACCACCGGGACCGGCGCGGATCTCGCCCGCCACGCCGTCCGGGCCCGCCTCGTCATCGGCGCCGACGGCGCCTGCTCGCCGGTCGGCCGGGCGGAGGTGCCGGGCCACGCCAAGATGCGGCAGGTCTTCGCCTATCACGAGATCCTGCGGGTGCCGGAGGCCGGCACCCCCGGGGCCGAGGCCGTCGAGGCGACCCGCTGCGACGTCTACTACCAGGGCCGCCACTCGCCGGATTTCTACAGCTGGATCTTCCCCCATGGGGATACGCTCAGCATCGGCACCGGCAGCGCCAGGAAGGGCTTCTCGCTCCGCTCCTCGATCCGGGCCCTGCGCGCGGCGACCGGCCTCGACCACGCCGAGACCGTCCGCCGCGAGGGCGCGCCGCTGCCGCTGAAGCCCCTGAAGCGCTGGGACAACGGCCGGGACGTGCTGCTCGCGGGCGACGCCGCGGGCGTCGTGGCGCCGGCCTCCGGCGAGGGCATCTACTACGCGATGCTCGGTGGCCGGCTCTCGGCCGAGGCCGCCGCCGCCTTCCTGCGGACCGGGGACGCGCGCGCCCTGGCCGGGGCGCGCAAGGCCTTCATGAAGCTGCACGGGCGCGTGTTCTGGATCCTCGGGATGATGCAGTGGGTCTGGTACCGCAGCGACGGGCTGCGCGAGCGCTTCGTCTCGATCTGCCGGGACAAGGACGTCCAGCAGCTCACCTGGGACAGCTACATGAACAAGGAGCTGGTCCGGGCGAAGCCCGCCGCCCACGCGCGGATCTTCTTCAAGGATCTCGCCCACCTGTTCCGCTGGGTCTCCCCGTGAGCCTCGCCATCGACCTGGGGCCGCCGACGGTGGCCGCCGCCGCCGCCGTGCTGGTGGCCGTGGCCGGCGGCCTCGCGACCACCACGGACGGCTGGTACCGGCGCCTGCGGGTCCCGGCCTGGAAGCCGCCGGACTGGGCCTTCGGCCCGGTCTGGACGGTGATCTTCGCACTCACCACCACCGCCGGTGTGCTCGCCTGGAACGGCGACGCCGATCCCGCCGCGCGGGGTGTCCTCCTGGCCGCCTACGCGGTGAACGGGGTTCTCAACATCGCCTGGAGCGTGCTGTTCTTCCGGTTCCGGCGGCCCGACTGGGCGCTGGCCGAGGTGGCGGCCCTGTGGCTGTCCATCGCCGTGCTGATGCTGGTCACCGGCCGGGTCAGCCTCGGCGCCGGGCTGATGAACCTGCCCTACCTCGCCTGGGTCAGCGTCGCCGCCTGCCTGAACCTGCGGATCGTGCGCCTCAACGCGCCCTTCGGGCAGCCGGCGTGATGGAGGGTCTGCTGGCCCCCCTGTTCGCCTCGGGCCGGATCGTCGACGGCATCCTCCTGCTGGTCGCCGGGGAGGCGCTCGTCCTCGCGTGGCTCGTCCGCCGCCGGGGCGGCCCGCCGCTGCCGTCCCTTCTGGCGAACCTCGCCTCCGGGGCCGCCCTGATGCTGGCCCTGCGGGCGGCGCTGGTGGGCGCCGGCTGGATCGCGGTCGCCGCCTGGATGCTCGCCGGTCTCGTCGCCCATCTCGCCGATCTCGGCTTGCGGTTCCGGACGGCCACGGCACAACGCCGCAGCCCGGCGCCGGCCGGAACAACGCCGCGAACGGCCGCGTTCACGCGCGGCACACGAATCTGAATTACTCTAGTTTCGGGATGGGAGACGCGGCATGCAGCGCACGAGAGCCCTCTCCTCCGGCCGCGTGTCGGCCCCGATCCTGGCGAGCCTGTTCCTGGCCGCGCCGGCGCTGGCGCAGGACGGGTCGGCCGACCAGATCGAGCGGGGCAAGTACCTCGTGACCATGGGCGATTGCGCGGCCTGCCACACGGCGCCGGGCGGCAAGTACCTCGCCGGCAACTATGCCCTGAACATGCCCTTCGGCGTGATCATGACCCCCAACCTCACCCCCGACAAGGAGACCGGGCTCGGCGACTACACCTATGCCGACTTCGAGAAATCGTTCCGGCAGGGCTACAGCAAGCATGTCGGCTACCTGTACCCGGCCTTCCCCTTCGCTTGGTACACCAAGGTCACCGACGAGGACACGAAGGCGATCTGGGCCTACCTGCAATCGCTCCCGCCGGTGAGCGAGAAGCGGCAGGAGAGCCAGATCCCGTTCCCCTTCAGCGTCCGCACGGCGCTGGTGACGTGGCGCACCGCCTTCTTCACCGAGGAGCGCTTCAAGCCCGACCCGAACGCCAGCGCCGAGGTGAATCGCGGTGGCTATCTCGTGGAGGGGCTCGGCCACTGCGCCATGTGCCACAACGAGAACAAGCTCGTCGGCAATTCGAGCTTCGCCGGGCGCTTCGGCGGCGGCGTGATCGACGGCTGGTACGCCCCCAACATCACGCCCGACGGGCATCAGGGCATCGGCGCCTGGACCGACGAGCAGGTGGTCACCTATCTCAAGACCGGCACCGCCCCGGGCAACCGGCCGGGCGTCGCCGCCGGGCCGATGCGCCAGACCATCATGGAATCCCTCTCCAAGGTGAAGGAGGAGGATCTGAAGGCGATGGTCGCCTACCTGCGCACGGTCCCGGCCAAGCAGACCTACAAGCCGAAGGATCTCGCCGCCTTCGACACCGCCGACGCGCCGGGCGCCTCCACCTACCTGACCTACTGCTCCTCCTGCCACCAGCCCGACGGCAAGGGCATCGAGGGCGCGGTGCCGGCGCTCGCCGGCAACACCTCGGTCCAGTCCGAAGGGCCCGAGACGGTGCTGCGGGTGATCTATGGCGGGCTCGCGGCCCAGAGCGGCCTCGCCCCGATGGTGGCGATCGGCCAGCAGATGACCGATGTCGAGGTGAGGAACGTCACCGACTACATCCGCAACTCCTGGGGCAACAAGGCGCCGGTGGTGACCGGCGACAAGGCCTCCGAGGCGCGCGCCGCCACCAAGACCATGCTGGCCGGCACCGCCCCCTGCGCGGAGATCGAGCAGGACAAGCTCAAGGCCGCCTTCGACAAGATCGGCATCCAGGAGAGCCTGAAGGGGTTGAAGCAGCAGGACTTCGTCCCGACGCTCGTCCGGCTGGTGCAGCAGGTGAAGGCGGAGCCCACGGGGGTCACGGACGACGACATCGTCAACGGCCTGACCACGGCGTTCTGCAAGGTCGGCCGCGACGATCCGCAATACGGCAACCCGAGCTGGCCCGCGGTGATCGGCACCTTCGCCAACGTCGCCTACAGCCAGGTGAAGCATCCGGAGAAGCAGGCGGCCAACGTGCCGTCCGCGACAACGCCGCCGCCGGCGAAGAACTGAGGCGCCACGCCTCAGGCCGCCGCTCCGGGCTCCGATACGGGGCACCGGAGCGGCGCGAACAGTCCCGGGAACGGAGAGGCGCGCCCGTCGTTTGAGCGAGGATCCCCTCAGGAACCTCGTCCGGGAGTGTCCGTGTCCAGCCTCGTCCGCATCCTGCTCGCGATCTTCTTTCCGCCGATCGCGGTTCTCGTCACCACGGGCTTCGGCCTGCAGTTCCTGCTGAACATCCTGCTGTGGATCCTCGGCTGGCTGCCCGGCACGGTCCACGCCCTGTGGCTGATGAACCGCGACCGGCCGCTGGTCTGAGCCGTCAGGGCTTCCGGCCCTCGGGCTCGCCCTTCCGGAGGGCGGGCTTCGCCTCGGCCTTGCCGTCGATCTTGCCCTCGACCTTGGCGGTCTTCACCGCGTGGGCCTTGGCGGCCTTCGGCGCGACCTTCTCGGCGGCGTGGGCGAGCTTCACCGGCTCCGGCACCACCGCGGCGTCGACCGCCGGGGTCGGGGGTGCAGCCGGGGCCGGCTTGTCCTTGGCGAAGAGCTGGCCGAACAGCTTCTGGTAGCTGCTCGGGTCGCCGTTCGCGTCGGCGACCGCGATCCGCGCGGGCTTCTCGGGCAG
>NZ_BACT01000676.1:0-2821 GCF_000333255.1 Methylobacterium sp. B1
GCCGCGGGCGCCTGCTCGGGCGGCCCGCACGGCGCATCACCGGCCAGGACGCCGTCGACCTGTTCGACGCCTCCAGCGCCCGGGCCCTGGAGGCGCAGTTCGCCGCCCTGCGGGCGACCGGGCAGGCCGGGGCGATCCGGGCGTCCCTGCCGCACGAGCGGGGCGAGGTCACGGTGTCGGCCTCGCTGTTCCGGGGCGAGGGCGGCGCCAGCGCCCTGCTGCAGCTGGCCGCCGACCCGGCGGCGGCGGCCGGGCCCGATCAGGAGGCGCCCACCGCCGCCGTGCTGGCGGCGATGCCGGAAGGATTCGTCGTCACCGACCCGTCGCGGCGCGTCCTCATGGCGAACGCCGCCTTCCTGGAGCTGGCCCAGCTCGCCACCGAGGGGCAGGCCCGCGGGCGGACCCTCGACCACTGGCTCGGCCGCGACGAGATGGAGGCGCAGGCCCTGTTCGCGACCCTGGTCGACCACGGCGCCGTGCGCCGCTTCGCCACCGTCATCCGGGGCGCCTATGGCGGCCTGGAGGATGTGGAGGTCGCCGCCGTGTCGGTGGCCGGCCCCCGCCCCTGCCTCGGCTTCGCCATCCGGTCCGGCCCGCGGCGGATCGCCGAGGGGCGCTCCGCCTCGGCGATCGGGCGGGGGCTGCCCCGCTCGGTGGAGCAGATGACCGAGCTGGTGGGCCGGGTCTCGATGAAGACCCTGGTGCGCGAGACCACGGACCTCATCGAGAAGCTCTGCATCGAGGCGGCGCTGCGGATCACCCGGGACAACCGGGCCTCGGCGGCCGAGATGCTGGGCCTCAGCCGGCAGGGCCTCTACGCCAAGATGCGCCGCTACGGCGTCGGCGATCTGGACGGCCCGGCCGACGACGCCTGAGGCGGGCGCCGGACTCCCTTTCGGCCCTCGGCGGACTGCCGCGCGCCTGACCGCGCCCGACGCGCGAGGATGGCCGCGTTCCGCGCGCACGACCGCCGGATCGCGCGCGTACGACCGCCGCCGCACCGGTAAAACCGGCCGCCGCCGAGGCGCCGCGCCCCGCGACTTTCCGGTGTGCCGGATAATGTATTCCTGACGTGGGGGTTGTATTCGCTGGACAAACGCCGCGCCCATTCCGCCGCATGGTGTAAATCTGCCTTGACACTTCGGCGGGGCCCGGTAGCCTCCCGCCATGGCCGCTACGCCCGCCCCGAGCGCAGTCATCGAGCTGCTCAAGCCGCTGACGTGGTTCGCGCCGATGTGGGCGTTCGCCTGCGGGGTGATCTCCTCCGGGCAGCCGGCCAGCGGCCAATGGCCGGTGATCGCCGCCGGGGTGCTGCTCGCCGGGCCGCTGGTCTGCGCCACCAGCCAGGCCGCCAACGACTGGTTCGACCGCCACGTCGACGCGATCAACGAGCCGAACCGGCCGATTCCCTCCGGGCGGATCCCGGGCCGCTGGGGGCTCTACCTCGCTTTGGGCTGGACGCTGCTGTCGCTGGTGGTGGCCGCCGCCCTGGGGCCCTGGATCCTCGGAGCCGCCCTGTTCGGGCTGGTGCTGGCCTGGATCTACTCGGCGCCGCCGGTCCGGCTGAAGCGGAACGGCTGGTGGGGCAACGCCGCGGTGGCGCTCTGCTACGAGGGGCTGCCCTGGTTCACCGGCGCCGCCGTCATGGCCGCGGCCCTGCCGGACCGGCGGGTGCTCCTGGTGGCGCTGCTCTACGCAGCCGGCGCCCACGGCATCATGACGCTCAACGATTTCAAGTCGGTGGAGGGTGACCGGCGCATGGGTCTGCTGTCCCTGCCCGTGCAGATGGGCTCGCAGCGCGCCGCGCGCTTCGCCTGCCTCGTGATGGCCCTGCCGCAGGTGGCGGTGATCGCGCTCCTCGTCGGCTGGGAGCGGTACTGGCATGCCGGCCTCGTCGCGGCGCTGCTCGCCGGCCAGGCCGCCCTGATGGTCCGGTTCCTCGAGAACCCCCGGGAGCGGGCGATCTGGTACAACGGCACCGGCACCACCCTCTACGTCCTGGGCATGCTGGTCTCGGCCTTCGCGCTGCGCCCGCTGGTGGGAGGGGCGTGATGGCGGGCGGCTCGCGCACGGAACGGCCGGGCGTCCTCCCGTCCCCCGCGAAGGCGGGCGGGCGAGCGGTCGCGCCCGACGGGTATCTCGGCTGGCCCCAGATCGTCCGCCTCGGCCTCGTCCAGACGGCGCTGGGCAGCGTCGTCGTGCTGATGACCGCCACCCTCAACCGGGTGATGGTGGTGGAACTGGCGCTCCCCGCCATCGTGCCGGGCCTGCTGGTCGCCCTGCACTACGCCGTGCAGGTCCTGCGCCCGCGCTGGGGCTACGGGTCCGACCGCAGCGGCCGGCGCACCCCCTGGATCGTCGGCGGCATGGTGGCCCTCTGCCTCGGCGGGTTCGGCGCCGCCTGCGGCACCGCGCTCGCCGCCGAGAACCTCGCCCTGGGCCTCGCCCTCGCGGCCCTCTCCTTCCTGTGCGTCGGGATGGGCGTCGGCGCGGCCGGGACCTCGCTCCTCGTCCTGCTGTCGGGGGGCGTCGCCCCGGCCCGGCGGGGCGCGGCCGCCACCATCGTCTGGGTGATGATGATCGTCGGCTTCGCCGTCACGGCGCCGCTCGCCGGGCATTTCCTGGATCCGTTCTCCGGTCTGCGGCTCGTGGCGGTGTCGGGCACGGTCTCGCTCGTCGCCTTCTGCGTGGCGGCGCTGGCGGTCGCCGGCATCGAGCGCCGCCTGCCGGTCCGCGCCCCGGAGCCCGCGGAGGCGCGCCGGCCGTTCTTCACCGTGCTGGCCCAGGTGCTGGCCGATCCCGTGGCCCGGACCTTCACGAT
>NZ_BACT01000675.1:0-776 GCF_000333255.1 Methylobacterium sp. B1
ACCTCTGGCGAACGCTTCACGGCCGATGTCCTCGCCACCCTGCGCGAGGGGGCGCCGTCGCCGGAGCCGCGCCACTTCCTGCGCAGCTTCGCCAACGCGGTGGCGTTCAAGCCGATCTTCGACACCAGCGCCTTCGTGCGCGCCTTCGTGCTCGACCCGGAGCCCCTGGACGTCGAGCGCGTGCGCCACTCCATCGCCAACTGGCGTCGGCTTCTGGAGACCATCGCCGAGCTGGAGAGCCGCCTCGGACGCCTGCGGCGCCTGCGCGACCGCTACGAAGCCTGGGGTGAGGCGGTCCTCGCTGCCGCGACGCACGAGCTGCGCGCGGCGAGCGCCGAGCTGCGCCGCCGGAGCCTCGACCTCATCGCCGTCCGGTCCCGGCTCCGGGAAGGCGCCGACACCCTGCGCATCGCCCGCGAGCGCGTCGCGGCGAGCCGCGGCTACGTCCGCGAGATCGACGGCGAGATCGCCGAGAAGAAGGCGCTGGCCACCGCGAGCGCCGCCGAGGGCCGGCTCGCCGCCTCGACGCTGGGCCTCTCCATGCTGGACCGCGACCGGAAGGAGCTGATCGGCCGGATCGGCGATCTCGTCGGCCTCGTCGGGCAGATGGCCAAGCTCCAGCCGGTCGCCCCGATCCTGCGCCAGAGCTGCCCGCAGGCGGCCCGCCTCGCCGAGGCCTGCGCCCGGGCGGGCCTGCGTCGGGAATCCTCCCCCGAGGAGATCCTGCGCCCCGAGGGGCCGCTCGCCGAATTGGCCGACGGGCTGGTGCGCCTGCC
>NZ_BACT01000674.1:0-3325 GCF_000333255.1 Methylobacterium sp. B1
GTGGTGAACCGCGGCGCCGCCCTCTACAAGGACAACGTCTATTTCGGCACGCTCGACGCCAAGCTCGTCGCCCTGAACACCAAGACCGGCAAGGTCGTCTGGCGCAAGGACATCGACGACTTCAAGGCCGGCTACAGCTACACGGCCGCCCCGATCATCGTGAAGGGCAAGATCATCACCGGCGTGTCGGGCGGCGAGTTCGGCGTGATCGGGCGGATCGAGGCCCGCGACGCCGAGACCGGCGAGGTGGTCTGGAAGCGCCCCGTGATCGAGGGCCACATGGGCGAGCTCAACGGCAAGCCCTCGACCATGACCGGCAAGGTCAACGAGAGCTGGCCGGGCGACATGTGGAAGTTCGGCGGCGGCGCCACCTGGCTCGGCGGCACCTACGACCCCGAGACCAACCTGATCTACTTCGGCACCGGCAACCCGGGTCCGTGGAACTCCTGGCTGCGGCCGGGCGACAACAAGTGGACCTCCTCGCGCCTCGCCCTCAACCCCGACAACGGCGAGATCGTCTGGGGCTTCCAGACCACCCCGCACGACGGCTGGGACTTCGACGGCGTCAACGAGTTCGTGCCGTTCGACCTGAACAAGGGCGGCAAGACCATCAAGGCCGGCGCCACCGCCGACCGCAACGGCTTCTTCTACGTCCTCGACCGCACCAACGGGAAGTTCATCTCGGCGACGCCGTTCGTCGAGAAGATCAACTGGGCCAAGGGCATCGATGAGAACGGCCGCCCGATCTACAACGAGGAGAACCGGCCCGGCGACCCGAGCAAGGCCCAGGGCGACGACAAGAAGGGCAAGTCGGTCTTCGCGGTGCCGAGCTTCCTCGGCGGCAAGAACTGGATGCCGATCGGCTACAGCCCCGACACCAAGCTGTTCTACGTGCCGTCCAACGAGTGGGGCATGGATATCTGGAACGAGCCGGTGAACTACAAGAAGGGCGCCGCCTATCTCGGCGCCGGCTTCACCATCAAGCCGGTCTTCGACGACCATATCGGCTCGCTCAAGGCGATCGACCCGGCCTCCGGCAAGGTCGTCTGGGAGTACAAGAACAAGGCCCCGCTCTGGGCCGGCGTGCTCACCACCGCGGGCAACCTCGTCTTCACCGGTACCCCGGAGGGCTTCCTGAAGGCCTTCGACGCCAAGACCGGCGAGGAGGTGTGGAAGTTCCAGGTCGGCACCGGCGTGGTCTCCTCGCCGATCACCTGGGAGCAGGACGGCGAGCAGTGGGTCGGCGTCGCGGCCGGCTGGGGCGGCGCGGTGCCGCTCTGGGGCGGCGAGGTCGCCAAGTCCACCGCCGGCATCAACCAGGGCGGCAGCTTCTGGGCGTTCAAGCTGCCGAAGACGGTGGCGGCGCGCTGACGGCGCGCAACCGAAAGCGTGTCGGCCTTCCCGGGCCGGCACGCCTGGGCCTCGGGGCGCGGCGTTCGTCTCAACACCCGCTTGCGCCCCGGGGCCGCATCGATCACCCTTCGGACCTCCCGCCCGCGGGTTCGGCGGATCCTGTGAGGATCTCGAGCGAAGGACCGAGGTCTGCGTGAATCTCCTCATCGTCGACGACCACCCGCTGTTCCGCGACGCCCTGGCGGCCACGATCCGCCTCGCGCATCCGGACGCGGTCCTTCACGAGGCGGACGGGATCGAGGCGGCCTGCGCGGTGCTCGCCGCGAATCGCAGCATCGACCTGACACTCCTCGACCTCTCCATGCGGGGCGTGACCGGCTTCGACGGGTTGATCACCATCCGGGCGAGCTTTCCGCGGATCCCGATCCTGATCGTCTCCGGCCACGAGGATCCGCGCATCGTGCGCGAGGCGCTGCAGCACGGCGCGGCGGGCTTCGTCCCGAAGGCCATGGACAAGGCGACGCTCACCCGGGCGATCACCGAGGTGATGCGCGGGGCGCTGTTCCTGCCGCCGGGTCTCGCCGAGGCCACAACGCCCGCACCACGGAGCAAGAAGGCGCCGCTCCCCGAGCGCCTCGCCCGGCTGACACCGCAGCAATTGCGGGTGCTGATGATGATCCGGCAGGGCAAGCTCAACAAGCAGATCGCTCACGAACTGCAGGTCGGTGACTCGACCGTGAAGGCGCACGTCTCGGAAATCCTGCGCAAGCTCGAGGTCATCAGCCGGACGCAGATCGTGATCGATACGGCGTCGCTGGACTTCGACCAGATCCACAACACGCATCCGGCCTGACGGCGCGGCTGCGAGACCGCGACGCCCTTGATCGGCGCCCCCCGCTCCACCTCATCCTGAGGTGCCGGAGCGCAACGGAGGCCTCGAAGGCGGGCTCCAGCCAGCCGCGCGATCCCCGAAGCCCGCCTTCGAGCCCCGCTGACGCGGGCACCTCAGGATGAAGGGGCGGGATGGACTGGCCCGCTCACCGTTCCGCACACGTGCGTGCCGGACCCTGAGCTGCATTCCGCTGACGCTGCACACTCTCGCGACGAGGGACGTGCCCATTCGTCGCCCGCAACCCTGACCGACCACGATGTCACCCTGTCCAAATCGATATGATGCTATCTATCAGTATGTGAACTGATTGATCCGGCGTCTTCGCCGGGTCCTCGCGGCGGGGGATCAGACCGTGACCGACATCGACGATCCCAGGACGCGCGAGCGGCTGCAGCAGGCCATCACGCACGCGTTGCTGACGACGGGACGCCACTGGCGGCGCGCCGCCAACAATGTCGCGGAGGCGCATGGCCTGTCCGACGCCACCGCGCACCCGCTGATCATCATCGGTCGGATGGAAGAGGAACCGCGCCAGAACGTCCTGGCGGAGGCCGTCGGCATCGAAGGCCCCTCGCTGGTCCGCCTCCTCGACCAGCTCGCCGTCGCCGGGCTGGTGGTCCGCCGCGAGGATCCCTCCGACCGCCGCGCCAAGGTGCTGGGTCTGACCCCGCGCGGACGGCAGGTCTTCGAGGAGATCGAGGCGGCGCTCTCGACCCTGCGCGCGCGGGTCTTCGCTGAGGTCGACGACGCCGATCTCGAAGCGAGCCTGCGGGTCTTCGCGGCGCTCCAGCGCTACGGGCGGGAGGCCGCCGCGGCCGCCCCCGAGCTGGAGCCGGCGTCGTGACCCTTCCCGGATGGCGCGACTGGGCGTTCGCGCTGAAGACCTACGCGGCGGCGATGCTCGCCCTGTTCCTCGCGCTCTGGATCGACCTGCCGCGGCCCTACTGGGCGGTGGGCACCGTCTACATCACCAGCCAGGTCCTCTCGGGCGCGACGCGCGCGAAGGCCGTCTACCGCGTCGGCGGCACGGTGCTCGGCGCGGCGGTGAGCGTCGTGCTGGTGCCGAACCTCGTCAACGAG
>NZ_BACT01000673.1:0-1864 GCF_000333255.1 Methylobacterium sp. B1
GTTCGCACTCTCGACGGGTCGATCGGTTCTACCACCGGCGGCGGCTCGAACCGGTCGACCTCCGGGAAACACGGCGTGGCTCAGAAGGAACGGAGCTTTGGGCGTTTGGCCCGTCGGCTAAAGCGCCGAGGGGCCGCGAATCCAACGCGGCAGCTCTTCGCCCACACCCGGCATTCGATCAGAGCACGCAGACGCGCCGACGCGGTTCCGGACCGGCAACAGCAGGCGAGCTCCGTGCATCCTATGATCCGAGGCTTGCTGTTGCACGACCGGAGCGCCGGGCCGTGTCGGTCACCGGATCGGCACGATCATGCGGAAATGGAGACCGGCATCGTCGATGGTCCGCTGGAACTGACCGGCCAAGCTGCGTTCGATGGTCTGCGTGAGGAGCCGCGATCCAAAGCCGGTGCCGTCGGCCTTGGCGGTTCCTGACGGAGCCGCGCCTTCGGTCCAGTCGAGGGTCAGGGCGTGATCGACGACACGTCCGACCAGGTTCAGGGTGCCTCCGTTGGCGAGCGCGCCATACTTGGCCGAATTGGTGGCGAGTTCGTGGAAGATCATCGCGTAGTCGTCGACCCTGTCGGGGGCCGCCACGGCGGCGTCCTCGATATCGACCGCGATGTTGGCGCCCTGCAGGTACGGCGACAGGATACGGGCGGCGAGGTCACGCAGCCGCACGTCGCCCTGCTCGAGCCCGTGCGACCGCGTCGCCAGGGTGGTCGCCTCGTGTAGGACGTGGAACCGCCGCGACAAATCCTCGGCGAAGCTGGCGGTGGACTCGGCCTCCCGGGCGACGATGTTGGTCAGCGCGCGGGCGACGGTGAACATGTTCGATACCCGGTGCGCCAGTTCCAGGGTCATCAGCCGCTCGGCCTCCTCGGCACGCTTGCGGTCGGTGATGTCGAGGAAAATGGCCTGGATCCACGCGCCGACCCGGCCCTCGTCCCCGCCGATGCCGCGGGCAGAGATCCAGCGGACGTCCGGGTCTTCCCCGATGCGGAAGTCGAAGCTGTAGGCCTTCGGGCTGGTCGCGCTCGCGAACCAGTCGAGCATCATCTTGGGTCTGTCCTCGGCATTCACCTTGGCGAACAACGCGTCGATGCTCACCACCGGCTCCGTTGTGCCCCAGAAGGCCATGCAGAGGCCGTCGAGCCGGGCGAGGCGCGCCTCCGGGGCCCAAGCCCACATCCCGACGCCCCCCCGGTGGATGGCCGCGGTGAAGCTGGCGAGCGTCCATTCGTCGCCAGTCAGATCCGTGCCCTCGACCATGCTGCTTCCCAAACCGCACCTGAAGTTCTTGGCAGGCGCATCGCTACCGTGACGGTACGAAACGCTGCCCCGCGGCCTTTGCTCCGGACCCGATCACGCCCGTCGAACCGGAGTCACAGGTCGCCCTTCCTGGGATCCACCAGCCGTCCGTCCGCGACACGCGTCGTGAAACCACGGGCGTCGAAATAAGCCAGCACCGGCATGGTCATGTTCCGACTGATCCCCGTCGCCTCGCGGAAGCGGCCGACCGTCAGGAGCGCCTGCGGATGGTCCGCCGCCACCGCGCATGCTCGCGCCGTCAACTCGGCAAGGACGCCCGGCAGCACGTAGTAATGCCCGGATATGCGCCGCAGCCATCCGAGCCGGCCGAACCTGTCGAGATGCGGCCGCAGGGTTTCCGGCTCCCGACCCACCTGTTCCGCGAGGTCCGCGAGGCGCGGTTGATCGAGACCGGCCGCCTCCAGGCGGATCCTGACCGCCTCGTAGAGGGCGGCCTCCGGCGGGGCTAGGCGGACTTCGTGGCCGGGCAGGTGGTAGAGATGCTCCCGCCGAAGAATACGGGCGTCCATGAGCAGCCGATCGAGGGCAACCCGCA
>NZ_BACT01000672.1:0-2061 GCF_000333255.1 Methylobacterium sp. B1
GGCCAGCAAGCACGGTCGCCCGTCACGGGCAGCAGCCGCCCCCCATGCCGGTCCGCGTGGAGCGACCGGAGGTTCGCTGCGGCGTCATGCGGAGCCGCGTTCGACCGCGGCTCCGAACAGGCTGCGCGTTCAGCCCGCTCGACCGACGGATGTCGCCACCCCGCGCCGCGGTTGCAGACGGGCCGAGACATTTGAGCTGGCGCAAAGCGACGAGCGGCCGAACGGCGCACTTCCCGAGTCGACGTGGGAGGCGCTCATGGACCCGAGTCAGCGCAAGTTGAGCTGGGCGCTCTGGTCCGTGGCGGCGGCCTCCTTCGGCGTCCTGCTCGTCCACGATCTCTGGGTCGGCTTCAGCCAGACGGACGCGATCCCCTACAGTCAGTTCGAGCAATTGGTCGCCCAGGGAAAGATTGCCGAGGCGACCGTCGGCACCGACCGGATTGCGGCCACGCTGAAGGAGCCGGCGGACAACGGCCACCGGTACGTGGTGGCGACGCGCGTCGATCCAGCCCTCGCCGACAGGCTTTCGGCCAAGGGCGTGGTGGTCAAGGGAGCCCCATCCACGGGCTTCATGACGGGCCTCCTCTCCTGGATCCTGCCTGCCTTCGCCGTCTATTTTCTGTGGCGCGCCCTCTTCAGCCGCGTGTCCGGGCGGAGCGGCCTCGGCGGCCTCATGGCCATCGGCAAATCGAAGGCCAAGGTCTATGTCGAGACCGACACGAAGGTGACGTTCAAGGACGTGGCCGGCGTCGACGAGGCCAAGGCCGAATTGCAGGAGACAGTCGCCTTCCTCAAGGATCCCAAGTCCTTCGGGCGGCTCGGGGCGCGGTCACCGAAGGGCATCCTGCTCGTCGGGCCGCCGGGCACCGGCAAGACGCTGCTCGCGCGCGCCGTCGCCGGCGAGGCCGGCGTGCCGTTCTTCTCGATCTCGGGGGCCGAATTCATCGAGATGTTCGTCGGCGTCGGCGCCGCCCGGGTACGAGACCTGTTCGAGCAGGCCCGCGAGGCCGCGCCTGCCATCATCTTCATCGACGAACTGGACTCCCTCGGCCGCAGCCGCAGCGGCACGCAGATCCTGGGGGGCCAAGACGAGCGCGAGCAGACCGTCAACCAGCTCCTCGCGGAACTCGACGGGTTCGACCCGACCACCGGCGTGATCCTTCTCGCTGCGACGAACCGGCCGGAGGTCCTCGATCCGGCGCTCCTCCGGCCCGGCCGTTTCGACCGGCAGGTGCTCGTCGACCGCCCCGACCGGAAGGGCCGTGTCGAGATCCTGAAGGTGCATGTCGGCAAGGTCAGGCTCGCCGGGGAGCTCGACCTGGACGAGGTGGCGGGCATCACGCCCGGATTCACCGGCGCCGACCTCGCCAATCTCGTCAACGAGGCCGCCATCGTGGCGACCCGGCGCGGCGGCGCGGACGTCACCTATGCCGACTTCACGGCCGCCATGGAGCGGATCGTGGCCGGGCTTGAGAAGCGCAGCCGCGTGCTTGGGCCGGAGGAGCGCAGGCGCGTGGCGTTCCACGAGATGGGACACGCCCTCGTTGCCGCGAGCCTGCCGGGTGTCGATCCGGTCCTGAAGGTCTCGATCATCCCGCGCGGCGTCGGGGCGCTCGGCTACACGATCCAGCGTCCCACCGAGGACAGGTTCCTGATCACCGCGAGCGCGCTGCGGAACCGGATCGCGGTCCTGCTCGGCGGCCGTGCGGCCGAGGCGCTGGTCTTCGACGGGGATGTCTCGACCGGTGCCGCGGACGACCTGCAGCGCGCGACCCAGATCGCGCTGGAGATGGTGACCCGGCACGGGATGACACCGGAGGTCGGCCAGCGCACCTATCTGCCACCCGCGAACCCGTTCCTGTCCGAGATCGGCAGCGACCGGCCGAACGCGTCCGACCTGACGGCTCGCGAGATCGACGTTGCCGGTCGGGACATCGTGGCGGGGGCATTCGAGACGGCGACAGAGATCCTGAGACGGCGGCGGCAGGATCTGGAGAGCGGGGCCGCGCTCCTCCTCGACGTGGAAACGGTGACGGCGGCGGAGTTTCCCGCGCTCAGGCC
>NZ_BACT01000671.1:0-1935 GCF_000333255.1 Methylobacterium sp. B1
CGAGATGCACGAATCGGGCGCCACCGAGGAACATGCCAAGCGCTGGCGCGCCATCAAGGACGAGATCCACGCCGAGGTCTGCGCCAAGGGCTTCGACCCCGCGCTCAACAGCTTCGTCCAGTCCTATGGCTCGAAGGCGCTGGACGCGAGCCTGCTGCTCATCGCCCATACCGGCTTCCTGCCGCAGGACGACCCCCGGGTGATCGGCACCGTCGAGGCGATCGGCAAGGGGCTGATGCGGGACGGGTTCATCCTCCGCTACGAGACCGAGGGCCAGACGACCGACGGCCTGACGGGCAGCGAGGGGGCTTTCCTGCCCTGCACCTTCTGGTACGCCGACAACCTCATCGGCCTGGGGCGCCGCGACGAAGCGGGGGTGCTGATCGAGCGCCTGATCGGCATCTGCACCGATCTCGGCCTGGTCAGCGAGGAATACGACGTGCAAGCCAAGCGTCTTGTGGGTAACTTCCCTCAGGCGTTCACGCACGTCGCGCTCGTCAACACGCTGCTCAGCTATACGCGCGGCGAAGGGCCGGCGGATCGGCAGGGTGGTAAGGCCAACGGAGCCCCTCCCGCCGTCCTACGGCAGCGCGAAGCCGCGAAACGGACCGCGCGAGGCGAACTGGAAGACGCGACATCATGAGCGGTGCTGACACTCCCGCCAAGGCGGACCTCGCTGAGATCGATACGCTCAGCATCAACACGATCCGGACGCTCGCGATCGACGCGGTGCAGAAGGCCAATTCCGGCCATGCCGGCGCGCCCATGGCGCTGGCGCCGGTCGCCTACACCCTGTGGAACCGCTACCTGCGCTACGACCCGGCCCATCCGCACTGGCCGAACCGCGACCGCTTCGTGCTGTCCTGCGGCCACGCCTCGATGCTGCTCTACGGGCTGCTGCATCTCGCGGGCGTCGCGCAGAGCGACGGCGGCAACGCGCCGGCGGTGTCGCTGGACGACATCAAGAAGTTCCGCCAGCTGGACAGCCGGACCCCGGGCCATCCCGAGTACCACTTCACCACCGGCGTCGAGACCACCACCGGCCCGCTCGGCCAGGGTGTGGCCAACTCGGTCGGCATGGCCATGGGCAGCCGCTTCCTCGGCCAGCACCTGAACAGGCCGAACCTGCCGCTCTTCGACTACAACGTCTACGCGATGTGCTCGGACGGCGACCTGATGGAGGGCGTGGCCTCGGAGGCTGCGTCCCTCGCCGGCCACCTCCGGCTCGCGAACCTCTGCTGGATCTACGACGACAACACCATCACCATCGAGGGCCACACCGAGCTGGCCTTCGGCGAGGAGGTGGCCACCCGGTTCCTCGCCTATGGCTGGCAGGTTCTGCGCGTTGCGGACGCCAACGACGTGCACGCGCTCGCCGGCTCGATCGAGACCTTCCTCGCCACCAACGACCGGCCGACCCTGATCATCGTCAAGTCGGTGATCGGCTACGGGGCGCCGAAGAAGCAGGGCACGTCCAAGGCCCACTCGGACGCGCTGGGCGAAGACGAGGTCAAGGGGGCCAAGCGCGCCTACGGCTGGCCGGAGGACGCGCAGTTCCTCGTCCCGGACGGCGTCCGCGAGAATTTCCGCGATGGGATCGGCAAGCGCGGCGCCGGCCTCTACGACGCGTGGCAGGGCCTGCTGAGCCAGGCCAAGGCGGCGGATGCCGCCCACGCCGAGGACCTGAACGCCTTCCTGGAAGGCCGGCTGCCGCACGGCTGGGACAAGGACATTCCGGTCTTCGAGGCCGACGCCAAGGGCCTCGCCACCCGGGAATCCTCCGGCAAGGTGCTGAACGCCATCGCCCAGCACGTGCCGTTCCTGCTCGGCGGCTCGGCGGATCTGGCGCCGTCCAACAAGTCGAACCTGACCTTCGAGGGCGCGGGCTCGTTCGGCCCGTTCTCGCCGGGCGGCCGCAACCTGCATTTCGGCTCC
>NZ_BACT01000670.1:0-8848 GCF_000333255.1 Methylobacterium sp. B1
CTGGCTTGGCGCTGGTGACCGTAGAACAGCCAGTTGCGGCCGGGCGCCTGAGTGGCGGCGCGTTCCCGCAGGAACGCCCGGAACGGCGCGATGCCGGTGCCGGGGCCGCACATGATCACGTCCTTCGACAGATCGGCCGGCAGCCCGAAGCCGTGCGCCTTCTGAAGATAGACCTTCACCTTGGTCTGCTCGGGCAGGCGCTCGCCGAGATGGGTCGAGGCGACGCCGAGCCGCAGCCGCGAGCGGTGGTTGTAGCGCACCGCGTCCACCGTCAGGGACACGCGGCCGACATCCATCTTGGGCGAGGACGAGATCGAATAGAGCCGCGGCTGCAGCTCGTCCAAGGCCTCCAGGAAGACCTCGGCGTCGGGCCGCGCGCCCGGGAACTTGTGGAGCGCGCCGAGGACGTCGAGATAGGCGGCATCGCCGTCCGGATCCTCGCCGGAGGCGAGCGCCTGCGCCTTCTTGCGGGCTGGCCCCGAGGTGAGGAGCGACAGGAGCTGGTAGAGGTTGTCGGGCGCGGCACCCAGTGCGTAGTTGATCAGCAGGTGCTCACGCAGGGTTTTCTCGCCGATCACCCGCTCGGGCCGGGCGCCGAGCTCCGCGATCACCGCGTCGACCAGCGCCGGGGCGTTGGCGGGGAACAGGCCCAGCGAATCGCCGACCTCGTACTGGATCGGCGTACCGTCCAGCCCGATCTCGATGTGCCACGTCTCCTTCTCGCCGCCCGGATCGTTGAGGCGGCGGCGGGACAGAAACAGCGCCTCGACCGGGTTCTCGCGGCAGAAGCCGAGCGGCCCGAGGTCGGCGGCGGCCTTCGGGGCGTCATCGTCCGCCTTCGGCGCGGCCGGGGCGCCCCCGGCGGCGCCGAACTCCTCGTCCAGCTTCTTGAGCATGCGCAGGGTCTCTTTGCCGCCGGGCTGGCAAAGGTTCAGGCGCGCCTCGTTCTTCAGGAAGATCGCGTTGGCGTAGTCGGCGCAGTTGTAGCCGCACTGGCCGCAATCCTGCTGGGCCATGGCGGCCATCAGCTTCTGCGGCTCGGGCCGATCCTTGGCCATCTCCATCCGGTCGCCGAGCGGCATCGACGGGTCGTGCCAGGGGGCGTCGTCGTTGTCGGCCAGTTTCGGCCCGGTCGCGGGGCCTTCGCCGGGCGCGAGCGCCGTGGCGCCCGCGACGGCGGGGCCGAGCAGGGCCGCGAAGTAGCCCGAGAGCCAGGCGCGCTGGTCCTCGTTGAAGGGCGCGGTCTCGGGGATCAGGACGAGGGGGGGCGAGACGTGCTGGGTCATGCGGCGGCCTTCAGGGCGGGCTGGTCCTCGGCGGCGTCGCGGAGCGCCTCCGCGCCGGTGCGGCTGGTGAAGGCCTGGAAGCTCTCCTCAGGCCCCTGTCGCAGGGCGAGGTAGGCGCGCAGCAGCGCCTCGACGCGGGAGGGCGCATCCTCGGCCTTCACGGCCTTCCAGATCTCGGTGCCGATCTTCGGGTTCTCGGCGAAGCCGCCGCCGACCACGACGTCGTAGCCCTCGACGGTGTCGCCCTCCTCCGAGACGACGACCTTGGCGCCGATCAGCCCGATATCGCCGATGTAGTGCTGGGCGCAGCTGTGGTGGCAGCCGGTGAGGTGGACGTTCACCGGCACGTCGAGGTTCGGCACGGCCTTCTCGACGTGGTCGGCGATGATCAGCGCGTGGCCCTTGGTGTCGGAGGCCGCGAACTTGCAGCCTTTGGCGCCCGTGCAGGCCACGAGGCCGGAGCGGATGCCGGCGGCCTTGGTGGTGAGGCCGAGCGCGTCCACGCGAGCCTCCACCTCGGCGACCTTCGCGTCCGGAACACCGGAAAAAATGAAGTTCTGCCAGACGGTGAGGCGGATCTGGCCGTCCCCGCACTCCGCGGCGATCTTGGCGAGCGCCCGCACCTGATCGCTCGTCATCTTGCCGACCGGCAGGACTACGCCGATCCAGTTGAGGCCGGGCTGCTTCTGGGTGTGGACGCCCACATGGGCGTAGCGGTCGGTGGCTTTACGCGGCGCGACGTGCTCCGGCGCGACCCGGTCGAGCTTGCGGCCGAGCTTGTCCTCGACGGCGGCGAGGTACTTGTCGAAGCCCCAGGCGTCGAGGACGTACTTCATCCGGCTCTTGTTGCGGTTCGTCCGGTCGCCGTTCTCGATGAACACCCGGATGATCGCGTCGGCGACCGCGTTGCAGTCTTCCGGCTTCAGGACGATGCCGGTGTCGCGGGCGAGGTCGCGGTGGCCCGAGATGCCGCCGAGCACGAGGCGCATGTAGATCCCCGGAGGCACCGAAGCGCCGTCGAGAACCTCCACCGCCTGGAAGCCGATGTCGTTGGTCTCCTCCAGGGTCGGCATCACGCCGCTGCCGTCGAAGGCGACGTTGAACTTGCGCGGCAGGCCGTAGAGGGAGCGGTCGTTCAGGATCCAGTTGTGCCAGGACTTGGCGAGCGGGCGCGTGTCCAGCAGCTCCTGGGCGTCGATGCCGGCGGTCGACGAACCGGTGACGTTGCGGATGTTGTCGGCGCCCGCCCCCCGGGCCGTGAGGCCGATATCGGTGAGCCCGTCGAGGAAGGGCTGGGCGTGCTCGGGGCCGATCTCGCGCACCTGAAGGTTCGCCCGGGTGGTGACGTGGACGTAGCCGCCGCCATGCTCGTCGGCGAGGTCGGCGACGCCCGCGAACTGCCAATGGTGCAGGATCCCGTTGGGGATCCGCAGCCGGCACATGTACGAGACCTGGTTCGGCGCGACCCAGAACAGGCCGTGGTAGCGCCAGCGGAAATTGTCCTCGGGCTTCGGCTGCTTGCCGGCGGCGGCCTCCTGGATCAGGCGGTTGTGGCCGTCGAACGGGTTCTCGGCGCGCTTCCACTTCTCCTGGTCGCAGAGCTTGCCGCCCGCCTTGACGGTCTTGTCCTGCGCCTTGATGTGGATCGCGTCCGGGCCCGTGGGCTCGGCGGGCGGCGCGGCCGCCCCGGCCCCGCCCGCGGCGAGGCCGCCGGTCATGCGGACGGCGGCGATGCCGGAGGCGAAGCCCTCGAGATAGCGCTTCTGCTCGGCCTCGAACGCGCCTGCGGCGCTCTGGGTGGTGGTCTCGGACATCCGCGCCTCCTCAAGCAGCCAGCGGCTCGGGCATGGGGCGCCCGAACATCAAGTCGTCCACGTTCTCGATCGGGTCACCGGAGCGGATCAGCCCCTTGCAGGCGCCCTGCTCGGCGATGTCGCCGACGAACACCGCGCCGATCAGCTTCCCATCGCGCACCAGAAGCTTGCGGTAGAGCCCGCGCCGGGGTCGGAGAGCACGATCGCCTCCGCATCGTCGGGCGTGTCCACGATCCCGGCCGAGAAGACCGGCAGGCCCGACACCTTCAGGCTCGTGGACAGGGCCGTGCCCCGGTACTCGGCCGGCTCGCCGGCGAGGTGGCGGGCGAGCGTCTCGGCGTGTTCGTAGGCGGGCTCGACCAGGCCGTAGATCTGGCCGCGGTGCTCGGCGCACTCGCCGAGCGCGAAGATCCGCGGGTCCGAGGTGGTCATCCGGTCGTCGACCGTGATGCCCCGGCCGACCGCCAGTCCCGCGTCCTGCGCCAGCGCCACCGAGGGGCGCACGCCCACCGACATCACCACGAGGTCGGCCGGGAGCGCGGTGCCGTCCGCCAGGACGAGGCGCTCGACGCGGCCGTCTCCTTCGAGGCGGGCGGTATCCGCCTTGAGGATCACCCGAACCCCCCGCGCCTCCATGGCACGCTTCACGAGCGCGGCGGCATGGTGGTCGAGCTGGCGCTCCATCAGCCGGTCCATGACGTGGAGCAGCGTGGTCTCGACGCCGAGGCGCGCGAGCCCGACCGCCGCCTCCAGGCCGAGAAGGCCGCCGCCGATCACGATCGCCCGGGCGTGCTGCACGGCGGCTTTCCGGATCGCCGCCACGTCGGCGAGGTCGCGGAAGGTGATGACGCCGGGGAGATCCATGCCGGGCTTCGGCAGGCGGATCGGCAGGGAGCCGACCGCGAGGACCAACCTGTCGAAGGGCAGGACGTGGGTCTCGCCCACGCGGACGCGCCCGTTCTCCCGGTCGATCCGGGTCGCCGGCGCGCCGGTGATCAGGCGGATGCCGTGATCCGCGTACCAGTCGAGGCCGCGGAAGGCGCAGGCGGCCTCGTCGACCTCGCCGCCGAGCAGCGAGGAGAGCAGGACCCGGTTGTAGGCGACCGTCGGCTCGGCCCCGATGCAGGTGATGTCGTAACGGCCGGGTGCGATCTCCGTGAGCCGCTCCAGGAAGCGCAGGGAGGCCATGCCGTTGCCGACGACGACCAATCTCTCGCGCGGCAGGCCGCTCTCGGCGCGCGCGTCGTGTCCGCGTGTGTCCTTAGGGGATGTCGCCATCGCTCGATCGTGTCTGGAACCTCGATTGCAGGGTCGTTGGCGGACCGCCCACGAAAAAGCCGCTGCCGGTCGTCTCCCGGCAGGCTTCAGCCCCAGGAGAACCGGATCAGCGGCCTCGCTGACGGCGCTGTCCGTCGCCGTTGACGGACGCAGCTCGCCTCGCAGGTTCCGTGCCAATCGAAACGCGCCGCACGGCGCGCGTGGACGCTGCCGCCGGGGCGAGGCCTGCAGATCGGAGGTGCAACCAGAGGCCGCCCATCGGCGCTGCACAAAATCTGTGCGGCCCGTCGCAAAAGCGATCACGCGCCAGCGGCGCGGTGGGGCAAGCTGCGGAGGGTTAAGGATGTCTTCCGGACTGACGGAGGGTCGGGTTGACGCTCACCGTCGTCGGATCACGACACGGGCAAACTGGAGAGCGAGCAAAAGTCGGTCGAGAATACTTCGACGACGAAATATCGAACTTATATGTGAACAACTTCCGTATTTGAACGGCATTCTACCTGTAACGAATGTCGAAGTCTGTCCTTTTGGACACCGCGGGCAATCAGCTCCCACTCTCGCTGGACGATAACCAATCCAATTAATGTGGGGGCTACAGCAGCTGCGACAGCATCGCCAGGAGGCCCAGGGTCGGCATCGCGCCGGCCGCCAGCACCCAGTACCAAGCGTGGCGCGCACCGGCCCGCCGGTTGTCGTTGCAGGCGCGGGGGACGCGGCCGCCCCGGCATACGTAGCGTCGAAGTTCGACCCGCCCGCGCGGATGCGACATCAACGATCCAGTTTCGAGTTTGCGACATCCAGGCATGGCGTAGGCACAACGGGCGAGCCCGCCCGACGTTCCGCGGCTGTTCGCGCCGGCGTTGCGGGTGGATGACGAATGGCTCGAAGTGTTGCGGGCCTCAGATGTCGGCGACCGCCCGCCGGTAAAGGTCGGGTCTGTAGACGGTCGTGATCGCCGCCGGGATGTCGAAAGGCCCGGGGATCTGCTGCGCGGCGCGCATCTGCTCCAGCACCCAGCGGGCCTGCGCCGCGCGCGGCTCCTCGATCGCCGCGCCGAAGCGGAGACGCGCACCCGTCCCGGCCATGACGTCCGGACCGTCGGAAAAGGTCCGCGCGACCAACGCCGGATCGAGATTCAGATAGGTCCGGCGTGCGAGCGATGGATCAGCTCGGTCCGGTTCTCCGGATCCGCGCACCAGCGTCCCGCCCGGGCGACCGCCCGCACCAGCGGCAGGATCGCGCCGTCGAGCCGTGCGGAGACGGCCAGGACCTTCTCGGTCGCGTTCGGCGCGAGGGCGCTGCCGTGGACGGCGATGCGCCCATGCCCGGCCTCGGCCGCCACGTCGTTCCAGGGTGCGCCAGCGCAGAATCCGTCGACCAGGCCGCGGGCCAGGGCCTCCACGCAATGTTGCGGGGGGACCACGACCGTGCGGAACGCGGCAGGGTCGAGGCTCCCGGCTTCGGCGAACAGCCGTAGCTGGTAGCTGTGGCACGAGAAGGGATGCACGGTGCCGAGGGTGAGCGGGTCTCCGGCGCGGTGCCGCATCTCCGCGACGCCCGCGAAGGCGCGGGCGACATCCGGCAGGGCCTCGCTGTCGGGGGCCATCGCCGCCCAGAGGGTGCGGGACAGCGTGAGGGCATTGCCGTCGGTGCTGAGCTGGAGCGGCACGATCAGGTCGGAGGGCGGCCCGGACAAGGCGAGCCGGCTCGCCAACGCCAGCGGCGCCAGCATGTGCGCGCCGTCGAGGTGCCCCAGCGCCAGCCGGTCGCGCAGGGTCGCCCAGGAGGGCTCGGCGGTGAGGTCGAGGTCGAGCCCCTCGGCCCGGGCGAAGCCCAGTTCATGGGCCGCGATCAGGGGGGCCGCATCGCAGAGCGGGACGTAGCCGAGCTGGAGCCTCATCCGAGCAGGTCCGCGGTGGTGACGATCGCCCGGGCGATGTCGACGATCTTGCGCTTCTCGTTCATGGCCTTGCGGCGCAGCTGCTTGTACGCCTCGTCCTCGGACAGGCCCTTCATGGTCATCAGGATGCCCTTCGCCCGCTCGATCAGCTTGCGGTCGGCGAGTTCGCTGCGCGCCTCCGTCAGCTCGCGCTGGAGGCGCGCGAAGGCGTTGAAGCGCAGGATCGCGATGTCGAGGATCGACTTGATCCGTTCCGCCCGCAGCCCGTCCACCACGTAGGCGGAGATTCCGGCATCGACGGCGGCCTGCATCATGGTCGAATCCGAGCGGTCGACGAACATCGCCACCGGCCGCTCGACCTGCCGGGAAACGCCCGACATCTGCTCCAGGATGTCCCGGCTCGGGCTCTCCAGATGGATCACCACCACGTCGGGCTTCAGCGCGGCCACGCGTTCCATGAGGTCGGCGGTATCGGGAATCACCACCACACGCCCGATTCCGGCGGCGCGCAGGCCCTCCTCCAGAATGGCCGCGCGGGCGCGGCTCGGATCGATCACGGCGACGGTGAGATTGGATTCGGTCATCTTGGCCCGGGACGGGGCGGGTCTTCTTCTGGAGGACGGCCCGGCTCGGGCCGCCGCGACCTAAGCAAGGCCCGTGCCCGCGTCGGGGCCCGCCGCGGACGCATCCGCGCAATCCCAATGTACGATGCCGGTAACCGCCGCGCAAAGAAACGGTCCAGCTTCCGCCGCAATGCTGGCCGCATTCTCTTCGCCTCACGGTGGTCAGGGAGATCGGTGATTCGGATGCGCAGGCCAGATCAGCCCGCCCTGACGGACGCCGCGAATGGCCGCGTGTCCATGCCCTTCCTGCCGACGCTGGCCGTCGTGGCGCTCCTGGGTGTGGCCTCGCTCTACTGCCCGTCGTCCAATCCGGTGCCCCCCGGTGCCCGGGCGGGCGGATCCCCCGCTCTCGGACCCACGGATTTCGCACCGGTCGCCGCGGTGGCGTCGCCGATCCGGCCGCCGGCCGCGATCGCGTTCGCCGAGCTGTACCCTCTGGACGCTGCGGTCTCGCGGACGGGGGGGCTGCCCGTCCGTCCGGCGACGACGGCGCGGGCGACGTCCCATGTGGCGGTGGCGGGTCGGCGTCCCTGCCCGGGACGGCGCTGCCCCGAGCCGCCCCGCAGCCCGATCGATCCCATGGCGCCCGGACGCGCGGAAGCCGCCGAACCGGCCGAGGATGCGCTGCTCCCTGGGCGGGCCCTGCCGTTTGCCACCTCGGTGGTCGAGACGCTGGTCCCTGCGGCCCGGGCGGTCGGCGATGCCGCGGACTTCGTGCGCAAAGGTGCGGCGTCGGTTCAGGGCTCGGTGGCCCTGGCGGTGGCCGACTGCCTGCGCTGACCGCATCCGCGGGCCGGCCCCAAACCTCTGGATCTCGTGGACGGACGTCCTAGGTGCGTCGCAGCGGATGGACCGAGCTTCCGTCCGCGGACCGGAGCCGGGGCCGGATGGCTGCACGCATCGAGGATTACGCGCTCGTCGGGGATTGCCGCAGCGCCGCGCTGATCAGCCGGCAGGGCAGCGTCGATTGGTTGTGCTGGCCGCGCTTCGACGCGGCCGCCCTGTTCACCAGCCTGCTGGGCACCGAGGCGCACGGCTTCTGGAAGATCTTCCCCGAGGCGGAGCACGTCGAGACCCGGTGGTCCTACCGCCCGGGCAGCCTCGTCCTGGAGACGCGGCACACCACGCGGCTCGGCGAGGTCCTGGTCACGGACTTCATGCCCGTCGGCGACGGATCGCATCTCGTGCGCCTCGTCGAGGGCGTGCACGGGCGGGTCGCCATGCGGATGGAGATGGCGGTCCGGTTCGATTACGGCTCGGCCGTGCCCTGGGTGTCGCGCTCCGAGCTGGGCGACCTGCGCGCCGTCTCGGGACCGCACAAAGTCGTGCTGCGCTCCGACGTCCATCTCAAGGGATCGGAGGCGCAGACCACCGTGGCCGAGTTCACGGTCCATGCCGGCGACCAGCACCGGTTCGTCCTGAGCTACGGGGCCTCCCACGAGGACGATCCGCCCCCGATCGAGCCGCGCAAGGTTCTCGAAGCCACGGATCAGCACTGGCGGGATTGGGCGTGCCGCTGCGCGGGCGGCGCCCCCTGGGATCGGATGCTCCAGCGCTCCCTGCTGACCCTCAAGGCGCTGATCTACGAACCCACCGGCGGCATCGTGGCGGCGCCCACGGCGTCCCTGCCGGAGGGGCTCGGCGGGATCCGCAACTGGGATTACCGGTTCTGCTGGCTGCGCGATTCGACCCTGACCCTGATCGCCCTGATGGATGCGGGCTATATCGACGAGGCCCGGGACTGGCTGGGCTGGCTGCTTCGGGCCGTGGCCGGCAATCCCGAGCAGGCGCACATCCTCTACGGGATCGGCGGCGAGCGGCTGCTGCCCGAGATCGAGCTCGACTGGCTGCCGGGCTACGAGAATTCGAGGCCCGTGCGAATCGGCAACGGCGCCCGCAGCCAGTTCCAGATCGACGTCTATGGCGAGCTGTTCGACGCGCTCTATC
>NZ_BACT01000669.1:0-29598 GCF_000333255.1 Methylobacterium sp. B1
GACAGGTTGCCGGCGACCGCCCCCGTCTCGGCGAAGGTGCCGAAGGTGGCGTAGCGGTTGTTCGTCAGGTTGGTGATCAGCCCGAAGATCTCCAGGTTCTTGGTGACCTGATACTTCGTCGTCAGGTTCATCACGTAGTAGGCCGGCAACTTGCGGTTCAGGTTCGATTCGTCGCCGCGGAAATAGGACGACGAGAAGGCCGAGACGTTGAGGCCGAAGCGCCAGTTCGGGGTGATGTTGTACTCGAAGCCCGCCTTGATCTGGTGATCGGGGATGAGCGGGATCTTGTCGCCCGGCCGCACCCGGATGCCGCCGTTCGGGATCACGTCGCCGCCCACGGCACCGCCGGTCGCCCCCGTGCTGGCCAGGGGGTTGTTGGGCGACGAGAGGGTCGCGTTGAACTGGAAGGTCGCGTCGACCAGGGCGTAGTTGGCGTAGACCAGCAGGTCGGGGGTGACGGCGTATTCGGCGCCGACCTCGATGCCCTGGCGCCGGGTCGCCGGGACGTTGATGTAGTAGGCCCTGGCGGCATTGCCGGCGACGGCGACCTGATAGAGGTCGTTGCTCAGGTCGGTGCGGTAGACGCCGGCCTTGTAGGTCAGGGCGCCGCCCGACAGGAAGCTCGGGATCACCCCGCGGAAGCCGGCCTCGTAGGTCCGGCCGGTGACCTGCTTGAGCGGCGGATCGGCCACCAGCGAGTTGGGCAGCAGGCAGGGCTGGGTCGGGCTGGAGCAGGACAGCTCCAGCGGGGTCGGGGCACGGTTCGATTCCGAATAGCTGCCGTAGAGGTTGACCGCCGGGTCGAACTGGTAGGTCAGGCCCGCGAGCGGGTTGACCTTGGTGTATTCGTGCACGCCGGTCACGTCCGGCGAGAAGCCGGTCTGGTCGCGCGTCTGGATGCGGGCGTAGTTGAGGCGGAAGCCGCCGGTCAGCGACAGACGGTCGGTGAGGTCCAGCGTGTCGGTGGCGTAGAGGCCGAGATACAGCGTCGAGCCGGTCACCGAGCTGGGCGCGAGGCCGATCGCCCCGAGGGTGCGGATGTCCGGCGTGCCGAGCCCCGGGATGGTGCCGTAATACGGGTTGTTCGGGTCGACGGTGATCGACAGGTTCGGATTGATCACGCCCAGCTGGCTGGACGACTTGAACGCGAAGGTTGAGGCGTCGACGCTGCCGCCGACCACGAAGGCGTTGTTCAGGCCGAAGATCCGGTCGCGGTTGGCCGCCTGCAGCGAGCCACCATACGACTCGGCCTCGGTCAGGGTCGTGTCGATCGTGCCGTAGGGGATGTTCCGCAGGAACGGGATCGTCCGGTTGTTCAGGCCCAGGATCGCGAACTGGTTGGCGTAGGCCCGGCGGGCCGCCACCTGGCTGGTGGGCGGCGCGTTCACGTTGAACGCGTCGTCCTGGTAGCAGAGCGAGCCCCGGAAGCTGCTGCGGCTGCTGCAATTCTCGAAGTTGCCCTGGTTGCCGTCGACGTAGTTCTCGCTGAAGCGCCGGTAGTAGGCGTTGCCGGCGAGATCCCAGGTCGGCGAGATGTCCACCCGGCCGGTCAGCTGGATCGTGCCGACCTGCGTCGTCTGGGTCTGCGGGTAGGTGAAGATCGCCCGCGGATCGCGGTGGGTGAAGTCCACCGGGGTCGCGGCGGCGGCGCCGTAGAAGCTGCGGGCGGCGAGCCCGATCAGGTGGAACTCCGAATCCTGGGAGCGGTAGCCGAGATCCGCGTAGAGGCGGCCGATCGTGCTCGGGCTCTGGTAGCGCCAGCCGCGGTCGTTCAGGCCGTCGCCCGTGAAATAGAAGCTCCAGGGGCCGGAGACCTTGCCGTATTCCAGGTAGCCGGCGGTGCGCGCGTCTGAGCCGCCCCAGGCCGAGATCTCGGTCCCCTGCCAGGTGAAGCCGTTCTTCATCTGGATGTTGACCGCGCCGCCGATGGCGTTGAGGCCGAAGACCGGGTTGCCGGTGACGACGTCGATCCGCTGGATCGCCTGCGGGGGGATCAGGTCGAAATTGACGACGTCGCCGAAGGCTTCGTTGATGCGCACGCCGTCTGATAGACGGCGAGCCCCTGCGGCACGCCCTGCACGGACGAGGCGGTGAAGCCGCGATAGCTGAGATCGACCGGGTTCGAATTGCCCTGCGAATCGTTGAGGTTCACGCCGGGCGTCTGCCGCGCCAGCGTGGCGATCACGTTGTCGGAGCCCCGGTCGATCTCGATCTGCCGCGCCGTGACGGTCTCGACGGTGCTGGGGATCTTGTTGAGCGGCTGCTCCGAGCCCCGAAGGCGCACCCCGCCGGCCGGAGCCGGCAGCGTCGGCGCGGTCTGGGCGAGGGTATCGAGGGTCTGGGCGCCGCTGGAATTGCCGCCGCCCGCCCCCACCGGCGACGTCGAGACGACGCTGATCTCACCGAGGGTGACGGCTTGTTGAGCCTGCGCGACACCGGGCAACAGGGCCACGGACGCGATCAAGCTGCCACGTAGGGCGTGCATATCTTCCCCCAACCTGAATTCAAGGCTCGCGCCGCTTCCCGTCGGCTGCGTGAGCGTCACTGATCTCGGGTCGGGTTCGGGTCGCAATTCACGTTTTGTTTAATCCCTGCCCGTGCCGGAAAAGACCATCGAATGACGCACAGTGTTGCGTAGATATAACATCATCGAACGATCGTCCGGGATCTTCGGGCATATTTGGAAGTAACTTCCAGGAATATTACGCAATCGGGAAGTTCGGCGACGGGCCATCGGGATGCCGGCCGGGACCGGCCCCCGTCGCCGCCTCCGGCTCACGGGGAGGCCAGCCGAACGGCCACCTCGTTCCTGCGCAGGAACGGGATCGCGAAGGGGGGATCGTATCCCATGACGAACGGCGCGCCCTCGGTTCTCCGTCCCGCCGCCGCCAGCACGTCGGCGAGGATGCGCGCCTGTGCGGCCCGCGCCTCCGGGGTGAGACGGCCGGAGAAGCGCAACGCCGCGATCCGTTCGGCCGGGATCTCGACCAGCCGGATCCCCGGCTCGATCGGCGCGGGCGCCCCGGCCGCCGCCACCGCGCGCGGCAGGAAGAAGCGCATCGTGCCGGCCCCGTCCTGCTCCACCGGGACCGTCATGGCGATGCGGTCGCCCCCCCGGTTCGCACCGGTGATGTAGCGGAACAGCCGGCCGAAGGCCTCGCCGTCGCCCTGGCCGCGGGAATCGGTCTCGACCGCCAGGCGCGGCGCGTAGGACCGGATCTCGACCCCGCGGTCGAGACGCTCGACCACCGTGTAGGCGGGCTGCTCGTAGAGCGCCCGCACGCCGAAGATCCCGAGCACCGATTCCACGAGGGTGACGAGCACGTACAGGACCCTGTCCATGGCGGAAGCTCCGGATGCGGGCGCGGGCGTCGCCCCGCGGTCCCGGGAACATGGCGTCGGGGGCGCCTGCCGCCGACCATCTGCGGCGTCAGGCCTCCATCAGGCCGGGGATGGCGCTGCGCAGGCGGAAGAAGCCGCGGTTCGCGAGGGGCCAAGCCCGCGAATCCCAGGGGCGGCGGACCCGGAGGCAATCCCGCGGCAGCACCTCCGCCGAGGGGCCTGCCGGCGCCCAGGCCGTCACCACGGGCAGGTCGCCGGCCCAGCCGTCCTGCACGGGCATGGCCGGGCAGCCGAACTGCGCCTGCGCCCGGGTCAGGGCATCCGCCAGCGCCGCCGCGTCGGCCGCGCGGACCCGGTCGACCGCCCCCTCCGCGTGGGCGAGAAGGCCGCCGACGCGGACCACGCGGGCCGGTCCGAGGGGAAGGCTCTCGGGATGAAGGTCGTCGAGGTGCAGCAGCAGGGCGATCGCCCCGTCCGGCGGGGTGTCGGCCGGGGCGAGGGGCACCTCCCGCGGGGGCATGTCCTCCTCCAGCGGCGCGGCCCCCTCGTCGAGCCCGGCGGGATCGTGGCGGCCCTCCGTGTACTGCCGGATGTTGTCGCGCCGGGCGCGGTAGGGCTTGCCCCGGGTGTGGAGGCCCGCGACCCACCGCCACGACAGGGTGTTGCTGGCCGGATCGCCGTCGAGCAGGTGGCGCAGGAACAGGTCGGCGCCCAGCTCCCAGGGCAGGCGCAGGGTGAAGATCCAGATCGAGGCGAACCACATGCGGGCATGGTTGTGCAGCCAGCCCTCCTCGGCGAGCTGGCCGGCCCAGGCGTCGAAGCCGTCGAGGCCCGTGCGCCCCGCGGCGGCCCGCTCGTAGGTCCGGCGCAGGCCGGGCTCGGCGGCAAGGCGCATCCGTGCGGCCGCCAGACCCTCCCGATAGCCGGTCCAGGCGCCGGGATGGGTTTCGAGGTGGCCCTTGAAGTAGGTCCGCCAGAACACCTCGGAGACGAAACGCTCCGCGCCCGAGATGCCGAAGGCGCTCTGCGCGGCCCGGGCGACCTCCTCCTCGGTGAGCAGCCGGCGGCGCAGGTAGGGCGACAGAACCGACGTCGTCGGCGTCGCACCGGGGCCGCGATCCGTGTTCCGGGACGCCGCGTAGGCGGCGCCGGGACCGGTCAGGAATGTCGCCAGGGCCTCGAGGCCGGCGGCGCGGGTCATGGGGCGCGAAGGGGGCATGACCCTGATCTAGGCCCCGTGCCGCGATTGGCAGCTGCGCGAAAGCGCGGATCCCCCATCTCGGCCCGGGCGTGGGTGTAGCCGGAGGCCGGCACCACCGGCAGGGCCAGACACCCCGCTCCGGTCGCAGCGCCGACTGCCGGGGGCAGCCTTTCGCCGACGTGGACCGTCCGATGGCCACGGCCCGGGTCGAGGACGCCTCAGGCGCTCCGGTCGCGGCCCGAGATCAGGCGGAGCTGCGCCGGCGGGCGGGCCGCCAGGGCGGCGGCGACCTTGCCCTCGAGCTCGCCGACCCGGAACGGCTTCAGCACCATCGCGTCGCTGCCGACGGCCCCGGCCTTCGTCAGGGCGGTGGTGTCGGCAAAGCCGGTGACGAACAGCACCGGCAGCGTCGGCCAGCGCTTCCGGATCTCCAGAGCCGTCTCGGCTCCATTCATGCCGGGCATGGCGAAATCCATCACGACGAGGTCGACGCCCGGATCCGCTTCGAGGGCCGCCAGGGCCTGCAGGCCGGAGGCCGCCTCGCGCACCGCGTAGCCGGCCTCGGTCAGGCGGGTCGTCGTCACCTCGCGCACCTCGGCGTCGTCGTCTACCACCAAGAGCCGGGGGCCGCTTCCGGGCGGATGCATCCGCGCGGCCTCGGCCGCGGCGGCATTGCGGGGTGCGTCCCCCTTCGCCTCCGCGGCCCGGGGCAGGTAGACCTTGATCGAGGTGCCCTCGCCGGCGACCGTGTCGATGCGGATGCCGCCGCCGGACTGCTTGACGAAGCCGTAGACCTGGGCGAGCCCGAGACCCGACCCCTTGCCGACCTCCTTGGTGGTGAAGAACGGCTCGAACACCCGGGCCAGCACGTCCGGCGTCATCCCGGTGCCGGTATCGCTCACCGCCACCATGACGTAGGCGCCGGGCGCCGGCTGTTCGGGCCGCGTCGGCGCCCCGGTGACGCTGACATTGGCGGTCTCGATGGCGAGCCGGCCGCCCACCGCCATCGCGTCGCGGGCGTTGATGGCGAGGTTGAGGATCACGAGCTCGATCTGGGTGGCGTCGACCAGGGCCGGCCACAGATCGGGCTGGAGCGCGGTCTCGATGCGAACCGCGCCGCCGATCGAACTCTGCAGCAGGTCGCGCATCGAGGCGACCGTCTGGTTCAGGCTGACCGGGGTGGGTTCCAGGCGCTGGCGCCGGGAGAAGGCGAGGAGCTGTGCCGTGAGCCGGGCGGCGCGCTCGGCGGCCCCGCGCATCATGTCGAGGCGGCGCTTCGAGCGGGCGTCGGAGACGGCGCGCTCCAGGAACTCGATGTTGCCGGCGATCACCGTGAGCAGGTTGTTGAAGTCGTGCGCGACGCCGCTCGTGAGCTGCCCGACCGCGTCCAGGCGCTGGGCGAGCCGCAGGGCGTCCTCCGCCCGTTCGCGTTCGACGATCTGAGCCTGCAGAGCGTCGTTCGCCGCGGCGAGTTCCCGGGTGCGCTCGGCGATGCGCGCCTCCAGGGTCTCGTTGAGCGCCTGCAGGGCGGCCTCGGCTTCGCGCTTCTCGGCGCGCGCCCGCGCCTCGGCCAGCGCCCGGACGATGGTGCGCGGCATCCGGTCGAGGCGCTGCTTGACGACGTAGTCGGTGGCGCCGTTCTTCAGGGCCTCGACGGCCACGTCCTCGCCCAGCGTGCCCGAGCAGAAGATGAACGGGGTGTCCGGGCATTGCGCCCGGGCGATGCCGAGGGCGCTCACCCCGTCGAAGGTCGGCAGGACGTAGTCCGCCAGGATCAGATCGTACCGGCCGGGCACCGCCGCGCGGGCGAAGGCGTCGCGCGTCATCACCCGCTCGATCTCGACCGGATGCCCGAGCGTCTCCAGCTCGGCCTCGATCAGCTCGGCGTCGAGATCGCTGTCCTCCAGATGCAGGATGCGCAGCGGGCCCGCGGAACGTCCGATCACGCGTTCGATGGCCAGCCTCCCCGGTATGGCGGCGGCTCGTTGAGGAGGGCCCAGAACACCCCGATCTCCTTGATCGCGGCGAAGAACTCCTCGAAGCCCACGGGCTTCACCACGAAGGCGTTCACCCCGAGGTCGTAGGAGCGCACCAGGTCGGTCTCCTCGCGGGACGAGGTCAGCATGACCACGGGCGTCTTGCGGGTGACCGGGTCGCCCTTGATCTTGGCGAGCACCTCCAGGCCGTCGACCTTGGGAAGCTTCAGGTCGAGCAGGACCACGGCGGGATCCTGGGCCTGCCGCTTCTCGTGGGCGCCGCGGCAGTAGATGAAGTCGAGGGCCTCGGCGCCGTCGCGGCAGATGACGATCTCGTTGGCGAGCTGGCTCGATTCGAGGGCCGCGAGCGTCAGCTCGATGTCGTTCGGATTGTCCTCGACCAGGAGGATGGGTTTCAGTCCTGCCATCTCAGTGCGCCTCCTCCCGGATGGGCAGGGTGAAGTAGAATGTGGCGCCCCGGCCGAGCGTTCCCTCGGCCCAGGTCCGCCCGCCGTGGCGCTCGACGATGCGCCGGACGTTGGCGAGACCGATGCCGGTGCCCTCGAACTCCTCGACCCGGTGCAGCCGCTGGAAGACGCCGAACAGCTTGTCGACATAGGCCATGTCGAAGCCGGCGCCGTTGTCGCGGACGTAGTAGACCGCCTCCCCGTCCCGGGGCGGCAGGCTGCCCACGGCGATCACCGCCTCCGCGGTGTCGCGGGTGTACTTCACGGCGTTCGACAGCAGGTTCTCGAGGACGAGCCGCAGCATCACCGGATCGGCATAGGCGCGGCCGAGCGGGGCGATCTCCCAGCGGATGGTCCGGTCGGGGGTGACGTCGCGCAGGACCTTGCGGCGGACTTCCTCGACCAGGGCGTTCATGTCGCCCCAGACCTTGTTCAGGGCGTGCCGGCCCATCTGCGAGAAGCTCAGGAGGCTGTCGACCAGGGTTCCGGCCGAGAAGGCCGCCTCGATGATCGTCTCCACGTAGTGCCGGCCCTTGTCGGACAGTTGGGCCCCCTCGCGGGTCTTGAGCAGGTTCGCGTAGCCGACGATGTGGCGGAAGGGCGCGCGCAGGTCGTGGCTGACCGAGTACGAGAAGGCCTCCAGCTCCTTGTTCGTGCGCTGCAGCTCCTCGCTCATGGCGGCGAGTTCCTCCGCCCGGCGCAGCACGATGCCGAGCACCGAGGCGCGCAGGTCCTTGGCGGCCTCCACCTCCGGGTCGGACCAGGGCAGGGAGCGGCCCTTCACGGTTTCCTTCCAGATCTCGAACGACTTGCGCGGGTGCAGCCGGTCCGGGCCGCCGTCCGGATCGGGTTCGACGGCCTTCACGGGATTGCCGCCCCACTTCACCGTCCGCACGACCTCGGGTCTGAACCAGAGGATGTAACTCGCGTATTTCTTCGAGACCGAGACCGCCAGGAGACCGCTCGCCCGCCCGGCGAAGGCCGCGGCCGCCGGAAACGCCTCCGACAGGGCTTCGGAGACGAAGACCTCCTCGGCCTCCTCGCGCGCGGACAGCCACCGGTACAGGCCACGGATCTCGCGCTCGGTCGGCGTGGCCCCGAGCAGCCGGCAGCGGTCCGCCGTCACCACCGCGGCGCCGGTCGCGTCCACCAGGGCCAGGACGTCGTCGGGATGGTTGAGCAGGCCGTCGACGAAGCTGTCCTCCTCGGCCATGAAGCCGAGGAGGCGCGCCTGCACGGCGCCCAGGGCCAGACGCCTCTCGGACTGGGCGCCGCGCTCGCGGGCCGAGAGCTGCAGCGCGAAGATCTGGGTGAGCACGTCGCAGGCGTTGCGCGCCTGGAGGGGCACGCGCTTGGGCGCGCGGTTGTGGCAGGAGATCAGGCCCCAGAGCGCGCCGTCGACGAGGATCGATACCGACATGGACGCCATCGTGCCCATGTTGCGCATGTACTCGACATGGACCGGCGAGACCGAGCGCAGCACCGACTGGCTGAGGTCCAGGGGCCGGCCGGACGGCGTGGTGGCCGGCCGGATCGGCACGGGGACGTAGCCGGCATCGGGGATGATGCGCAGGCGGTTCCGGCGGTAGAGTTCGCGCGCCTGGACGGGGATGTCGGAGGCCGGGAAGCGCAGGTCGAGGTAGGAGGGCAGGACGCCGTTCCCGGCCTCCGCCAGCACCGTCCCGTGCCAGTCGCGGTCGAACCGGTAGACCAGGGCGCGGTCGAGACCGGTGATCTGGCGGATGTCCTCGGCGACGAACCGGCAGAGGTCCTCGACGGTTCTGGCGGTGTGCAGGCGTTCGACGAAGGCGCGCAGGCGCGGCGTGAGCAGGTCGACGCCGATGTCGGCGGCGGCCGCGTCGATCTCCTCCAGTTCCACCACCACAAGGTCATCGACCCGGTGGGCCGCCACCTCGTAGGCTTGGCGCCCGCTGCCGGTCTCCAGCGTGACGGTGCGAAGATAGAGGGCCCCGTCCTGGGTCTCCGCCGCCGCCAGATGGTGCCGGACGACGGCCGCAAGGTCGGGCAGAGCCGCGTCGAGGATGGTCCCGACCGCCGCCGCCGCTGGGGCGTTGGCGCTCGCCTGGACGATGGCGAGGGACCGGGCGTCGAGCCCGAGCAGGAATCCGTGCGGCTGGACGCTGCCGACGATATGGATGGGCTCGCGATCGCACGCAGTCACATCAAGACGCTGAGCCGCGCCGCTTCGTAGGTTCAAGCCGGGGTTCGCCTCCTCACCGGGTCGGCCGCAAAACTTAAAGCGTGTTAACAGCCGAACCGTGCCGCTCCTATAGGGCTAAAGGATTGGCACAGGCGGCTTAACCGTCCGCGCGGGAGGCCGGTGCCGGGTGGCCGAAGGGCACGGCGACCGGATCCGCCATGTGCGCGCGACGCCAGGTCGCACGACGGGGCCGGGCGGCGCGCCGGGAGCCTAGAGCGGAACCCAGGCGGCGAGGGCGATCAGGACCAGGGGCATCGCCACCAGGGCCAGCACGGTCTGCGCCGCCGTGATCCCCGCCATCAGGGGGGCGTCCCCGCCGAGCTGCCGGGCCAGGATGTAGGCGGAGGAGGCGGTGGGCAGGACCTGGAAGAGCAGGGCGGTGGTCAGCGCCGGGCCGTGCAGCCCGAGGCACAGGGCCGCCAGAGCCGTCGCCGCCGGCATGGCGATGAACTTCATCGTCGAGGCGGCGAGCACGGGCCCCGCCCAGTGCCGGGCGGTGCCGAAGTCGAGCGCCGCGCCGACGCAGAGCAGGCCGAGGGGCAGCGACGCGGCCCCGAGGGCCCGCAGGGCCGGTTCCAGCCCCGGCGGAATACCGAGGCCGAGGCCCTGGACCAGGATTCCGCCGAGCGAGGACACCACCAGCGGGTTGGTGGCCAGTTGCCGGGCGATGCCGCGCGGCGTCAGCCGCACCGTGCCGTGCCGGGCGAAGACCAGCACGCAGAGGATGTTGACGGTGGGCACGATCGCCGCGTTGCAGATGGCCGCCAGCGCGATGCCCTGCGGCCCGAACAATCCGGCGGCCAGCGTCACCCCGACATAGTTGTTGAAGCGGACACTGCCCTGGAACACCGAGGTGAAGGCCGGTCCGTCGAGCCTCAGGCACGGCCTCAGGACGATCACGAGGACCGCGACGGCGAGGGTCGACAGGATCAGCGTCAGCGCGAGGGCGCCGACCGGCACGGCCTCGATCCGCGCCGTCGCGAGGCCGTGGAAGAACAGGCTCGGCAGCAGCACGAAGTAGCCCAGCCGCTCGGCCTGCGGCCAGAAGCCCTCGGCCAGGAAACCACGCCGCCGCAGGGCCAGTCCCAGCGCGGTCAGGATCACGATCGGCAACAGGGCGAGCAGCACCGCGCCGGTCACGGGAGAGGGTCCAAGGCGGTGTCGCTTTCAGCTGCGCCGGTCAGGTGCGCCGCGGCGCTGGCGGGACGGCCATGCCGTCAGCCGCGCCCCAGCATGTAGAATTCCGGGTTGGGCCGCAGGCTGGTCACGTTCGCCAGCCGGTTCGACAGGCCGAAGAAGGCCGCGATGGCGGCGATATCCCAGGCATCCGCGTCGTCGAAGCCGTGCGCCCCGAGCGTTTCGAACGCGGCCTCCCCCACGAGATGCGCGGACTGGCTGACCAGCATGGCGAAATCGAGCATCGCCTTCTGCCGATCGGTGAGGTCGGCCTTGCGGTAGTTGATCGCGACCTGATCGGCGATCAGCGGGTCCTTGGCGCGGATCCGGAGGATCGCACCGTGGGCGATCACGCAGTACTGGCACTGGTTCATGGCCGAGGTCGCCACGACGATCATCTCGCGCTCGGCCTTGGTCAGGTTGCCCGGCTTGTCCATGAGGGCGTCGTGATACGCGAAGAAGGCTCGGAATTCCTCCGGGCGATGGGCGAGCACCAGGAACACGTTCGGGACGAAGCCGGACTTTTCCTGCACCGCCTCGATCCGCGCGCGGATGTCGGCCGGCAGATCCTCCAGGCGGGGGATCGGGAAGCGGCCGATCGGGGCGTGTGCGGCTGACATGGGCGCGCTCCTCGCGGATCGAGCCGGCGCCCGAGGCCGCCGGCCGTCCTGCGCAGGCGATAGACCGAACGGTCTCCTCAGCGCAATCGATCGCGGCCGCGCGCACCGGACTGGCCGCTTCCGATCGAGACCGGGTGAAACGTGGGTCCCGGGATCGGTCTCGCAGGGATGCCGTCGTGCGACGATCGCGGGATGCTGTGCGGCGCTCCCGCTCGTCGGGGCTGCCGGCATGCGTCACCGCGAAGATCCGGCCGACGGCACGATCGCGCGACGCAGCCTTGACCGGGCGGCAAGGAGCGGCAGCCGGTGCCCCTCGATCATCGACAGTTCGTTGAGCGATGCCTTTCTGTTTTGGCAAATAAATCTGTCAACGAAACCGTCCGACAGATCATGGAGAACGATCTCCGGGAATCAATGTCCGGTGGTTTCGCCGCGTGCCCCTGTATCGCGCGCCCGGGTCGGGGGACGACATCCGCCAGGCCGGGCACACGGGTGCGCAGGCGACGCCGACGGCAGCGTTTTCACTCCGCCTCGACCCTGCGCGGGCCTCACGGTCGGCCTCAACTCTGCCCGAAAGCTTTCGTTCGGTCCGCCGACGATCCGGTGACCCGGGCTCCCGGCCCTGGCCCGTTCCGGGATGTGGCGGCGCGCTGGAGGGAGGATGTTGTGCTGCGACGGAAGACGCCTCCGCCGAAGCGATCACGGCCGGCAGGCGGCGGATCGATGCCCGGTCCCGCCCGGGCTTCCGGTCAGGCCTCGCCGAGAGCGGCGTTCGCGGAGCGCCCCACCTTCCGGCCGCGGCGATGGCGGGCCGCGTGCCCCGTGCTGGCGCTCGGCTTCGGCCTGAGCGCGGGCGCGTCCGCCGCGCAGGCGGCTCCGGATTGCGCCGGGAGCCGGAGCCGGGTCGAGACGCTGATCTGTGCCGACCCCGCTCTGACGAGGCTGGACGACGAACTCAGGCGCCTGTTCGACAGGATCGCCGCGGAGACACGTGGGATCGACGGAGAGACCGGCCGGGCGATCGACACCGTCGGTGCGGACCACGCACGCTGGCGCACGCGGATCCGCGATGCCTGCCCGGATGCCGCCTGCCTGGCGCGGGTCTATACCGCGCGGATCGCGCAGGTCCGGCGCGACTGGAGCGGGGCGCTGTCGGACACATCCGCGCTCCGGCACGTGGTCAATGCCCGTTTCGGCTTCTCCATCGACGTTCCCGCCGACCTCGTCGCGGAGCCGCCGCCCGACAACGGCGACGGGCAGGCCTTCCATTCGGCCGACGGCCATCTGCACCTGACGGTGTCGGGCCTGAACGACGGGCTCGACCAGGATCTCGACGCCGTCGTGGCCGCGGACCGGAAGACCTGCCTGCGGCAACCGCCCGAATACGGGGCGCGCAAGCCCGGCTGGATCGTGTTTTCCTGCACGACCGCCGACGGCATCCTGTACCGGAAGACCCTCCGGGCGGGCGGGCGCGGCGGCGCCTTCGTCACCCTGCGCATCCGCTATCCCGTGGCCGAGCGGGCGCGCCGGCAGGCGGCCGTCACCACGGCCGCGACCTCGCTGCGGCTGACGGAACCGGGCCGGGACAGCCGCTGACGGCGCCCCCGATCACCGCGAGAAGGTCGTGGCCGTCTGCGCGGTCGAGACCATCGTGTTGTAGTCGTTCACGATCCAGGTCACGTCGCGCCCGGCGCCGCGGCGGGCATCCCCCTTGGCCTTGGCGAGCTTGGCGTCGAATTCGCGCAGCTTGCCGAGCAATGCGCGCGGCCGGCTCTCGAACACGTGGAAGGCGTTCGGGTTGGCGGCGCTGTACCCGTCCAGGTCCTTCACGGCGACGGCGTAGCGCCCGAGCGCGGCCTCGAAGGCCGCCATGTCGACGACCGGCTTGGCGTCGGTGGGCAGCAGGTCCATGACCTTGCGCGCCTCGGTCATCACGTTCGCGACGTGCCAGCGCGCCTTGCGGCCCTCCCGCGCCTCGATGGCGGCGAGTTCCAGCGCGTCGCTCTTCTCCTTCTCGACCCGCAGCGCGGCGTCGACCTGGGCGCGCGCCGCCAGGAAGGCCGGCCCCGCGACGGCGAGCTTGGCGTGGAGCGCCTTGCCCTGCTCCATCTTGTCCGCGCGGTAATCCTGCCGCTCGTAATAGCCCTCCGCCTCGGTGATCGTCGGCGCGAGGGCCTGGTAGGCGGCGATGTAGCGCGTCATGGCGCCGTCGAGGTTCGGCATCGCGGGCGGCTGCGCCGTCGCGGCCTCCGCCTTCGCGATCTCGCCGCGGACATCGTAGAGCCCGTAGAGGCCGTAGATGATCCGCTCGCGGCCGGTCGGGCCGGTCTTCATGTTGACCCAGCTCTGATAGCGGCTGAGCGATTCCTGCGCCCGCAGGGTGCGGTTGAGGAGCCCGACATAGGCGTTGAGCTTGCGGATCGTCTCCTGCGCGGGATCGACATCGGGCTTGGACGCCTGACCCGCCGGGGCGGGGGCGGAGGTAGGGGCCTGTGCGCGAGCCGGGGCGGCGGCGAGCAGCGTCGTCAGAACCAGCCACGTGGTCGCTGTCAGGGTCCTCGTTCTCATGGGCGCGGGGGATCCTCCGGATTCGTTCAGCCCGTGTAGCCGGCGCCCGGCGTGAAGACCAGATGCGATAACCGGTGTCATCCGTCCAGTAGAGACCCTGTCACGGACAACGGCATTGCATTGCGCAAAATCGAAGATTGCATGATTGATCATGGATGTGGAGACGATGGTCTCGCCGGACGCGACCGATTCAGCCTTCGGACGCACAGCGCCGCTTGAACCGGGCGGCGCATGCGGATGTCAGGATTTGCGCCGGGGCGGGCCACGACAGGCCGGACGTTGCTCGATATACCGCGCGCGGACGGGCCATCGACGAACCCGGATCGGTGCGGTCCCGTCTCGTCCCGCGGAGGCGGATCGGATAGAGGATCGGACGATGCTCGACGGCCATCCCCGCATCCTGGCTGACCTGCGTGCCCGGCTGGCCGAGCCGCAGCGCGTCTATCACGGCCAGGCGCATATCGACGCGCTCCTGGAGGCGTTTCGCGCCCACCGCGCGACCGTCCGGAATCCCGACGCGGTGGAAGTGGCGATCTGGTTCCACGACGCCGTCTACCAGCCGGGCGCCCCGGACAACGAGCGCCGCAGCGCCGCGCTCCTGCGGGTGCTGCTGGAGGGCGCGGTCCCGGCACCCACGCTGGCGGCGGCCGAGACGATGATCCTGGCGACCGAGCGGCACGCCGTCCCGGACGGTCTCCCGGCCGCGCTCGCCGCGGACGTCGCGCTCTTCCTCGATCTGGACATGGCGATCCTCGGGGCGGCCCGAGCCGCCTATGACGGCTACGCCGCGGGCGTGGCGCGGGAATTCGTCCCGGTCGTGGGCGAGGCCGCCTACCGGCAGGGGCGCGCGGCCTTCCTGCGGGGGGCCCTCGCATCCGGCCGGCCGCTGTTCGTCACCGACCGGGCCCGGGCGGAGCTGGAGGGGCCGGCGCGGTCGAACATGCGGCGGGAACTCGCGGCGCTGGGCCGGTGACCGGCGACCCGGGCCGCGGTCACGGCGCGATGAGGTGCGGGACGAACCGGGCCCGGTCGGTGGTGATGAGGCCGTCCGACTCGCGCAGGCACAGGCCGGCGGGTCGATCGCCGACCATCCAGCTGCCGACCAGCGCGCGGCGGCCCTCGAAATCGGGCAACGCGGCCAGGGCCTGCCGCACGAAGCCTTCGCCGCCATAGGGACCCTCGTCGCGCGCCGCGACGGCGCCGTCGCGCACGATCAGCACGTTGGCGCCCTCGCGCCCGCAGAGGGGCTTCCTCACGAAGCTCCGGCCCAGCGCGGCCTTGGCCGGGTCCTCCTCGAAATAGGTCGGCAGCAGGTTGGGATGGCCCGGCGCCATCGCCCAGAGATGCGCCAGCATCCCCTTGTTGGAGAGCACCGCCTTCCAGGGCGGCTCCAGGAACCGGGTCGATGCCGTGCCGACCGCGCGGCCGAACGGGTCGGCGAACATCCATTCCCACGGGTAGAGCTTGAACAGGCAGCCGATCGGGGCACCGGCCGCGTCCACGAAGCGCCCGTCCTCGGCGAGCCCGATCGCCTCGACCGGCAGGAAGGGGGCGGCGCGGCCGGCCTGGAGCGCGCAATCCTGGAGATAGGCCAGCGTCCCGCGATCCTCCGGCGCGTCGGGGAAGCCCGCGAAGGCGACGCCCTCCGGGGGCGCCACCACGGCGAAGCGCGCCACCAGCGCCTCGTGCAGGGTGTTGAACTGGTCGGCGCCGGCGGGAAGGCGTCCCCGGGCCAGCCCGTCCTCCAGCCACAGCCACTGGAAGACCGCGCTCTCGTAGAGCGCTGTCGGCGTGTCGGCGTTGTATTCGAGGAGCTTCGCCGGCCCGGTTCCCCCGTAGCTGAAGTCGAAGCGCCCATACAGGCTGGGGTCGCGCCGCTCCCAGCTCGCCCGGATCGCGTCCCAGGCATGCTCGGGGATCCGCAGCGCGGCGAGAATCGCTTCGTCGCGGACCGCCCGGTCCACGAAGGCGAGGCAGAGCTCGTGCAGCGCGGCGCTCGGCGCCTCGATGGCGTCCTCGATCTCGGCGAGGCTGAAGGCGTAGTAGGCGGTCTCATCCCAGTAGGGGGCGCCGTCGAACGTGTGGAAGGCGAAGCCGGCCCGCGCGGCGTGGAGCCGCCAGTCGGGCCGCTCCGGGATCGCCACCCGGCGCATCAGCCGCCTCCGAAACCGCCCGTGCGGCCGCCCGAGCCTCCGGAGAACGCCGTCGCCCGCCCGGTGCCGCCGAAGCCGCCGCGGCTGATCGTGCGCGGGGTCGTGCTCGTGGTGCGGGCGACCGAGGCGGGGACATGGACCCGCGAGACGCCGCCCGCATAGGCGACCCGGCCGCCCGTGCCGGTGCAGTAGCCGCCCCCATGTCCGGCCGTCCCCGCCTCCGCCGCGTCGCGCTCCTCTTCGGGGGCGTGCGGGTAGAGCGGCTGGACCGGCAGGTCCTGCGCGTCCGACCGCCCCATCAGGAAGGCGGCCATCACCGGCAGGTAGCGGCCGCGCGCGGCCTCCGTGACCGGCCCGCCCGGCGTGCAGCCGCCGGTCCCGTGGTGGCGCTGGCAATCGGCCTCGGTCTCGTAGCGCGGCGCCGTCGCCGCGTAGGCCTCCTGCGCGGTCTTGTAGGCGGCGATGCAGGCATCGGCGCTGCGCAGCTGCTGGGCGATGCAGGCGCCGAGCGTCCCGTAGACGAGCGCCTCCTCCTCCCGCTGGGACGGGTCGAGGCCGCCGAGGGTCAGGGCGGCCGCGCCGGCGCCCGCGACCAGAACCAGCGACACGGCGGCCGAGCGCTTGGAGCGGCGGGCGGCGGCGAAACCGGTTTCGGGCGCGCCGACGGCTGCGGGGGCGGGGGCGGTCTCCGTCACCGGCCGCTCAATAGGTCATCGCGGCGGCGTTCACGACGCCGCCCGCCAGCGAGGCCGCGCCGAGGAGGAGCGCGGCGGCGGCGCGATCCTCCTCGATGCGCCGCGACAGGTCCGGCACCGCAAGGCGCACGAGCCAGTAGATCGCGATCTGGATCACGAGGGCGATCAGGCCCCAGATCAGGCAGTCGAGCAGGGACCGCGCATTGTAGATCGCCACCGCCAGCGGCAGGGTGAAGCCGAGCAGGCTTCCGCCCAGCGCGATGGCCGCAGCCGTCACGTCCCGGCGGATCAGCGCGACCTCGTTATGCGCGGTGGCGAGGGTGTAGATCAGCAGGTAGAGGCCGATCAGTCCGGTCGCGGTGCCGAGATAGAGCAGGAAGTCCGGCAGTCCGGAGACCAGGGTCACGCAAGACCCGCCGTCTCACCGGCCCCGATCGTCGAAAGCACCGCAGCCGGACAGGTCTCCCGGTCGAATCGCATGACGAGCGAAGCGAATGTCGGGGCTGATTGTTGGACGCGGGATCGATTCACGCCCGCAAATCCACGCAATTTCCCGCGCGGTGTCAAGCTTGTCGCGGATTTCAGAGAGTTGGACTGACGGCAATACGCCGAGGTCCGGAAGGGCGCTACCAGACCAGCCGCTCGATCACCCCGTCCGGATGCACCGCCTGCCGGCCGAGCCACTCGGCCACGTCGCCCAGGCGGTGATGCGCGGCCGTGACGCCGAGTTCCTCCGCGTGGATGCCCCGGGCCACCAGCACGCTGGCGATGCCGAAGCCGCGGGCGCCCGCGATGTCGGTGCGGATCGCGTCGCCGATCGCCAGGACCCGCGCCGGATCCACCGGGGCCCCGGTGAGGGCCGCCCCCTTGGCGAGGGCCGCCTCGTAGACCGGGCGGTGCGGCTTGCCGGCATAGACCACGGGGCCGCCGATCTCCGCATAGGCCGCCGCGAGCAGGCCCGCGCAGGGGATCAGGCGGTTGCCGCTCTCCACGACGAGGTCGGGATTGGCGCAGATCATGGTCAGCCCGCGGGCGGCCAGACGCTCCAGCTCCGGCCGGTAATCGTCCGGGGTCTCGCTGCGGTCGTCGAACAGGCCGGTGCAGACGACGAGGTCGGCCTCCGATTCCGGGACGAGGCTGAGGTCGAGCCCCTGGAAGATGCCGAGGTCGCGCTCCGGTCCGAGATGCCGGATCCGCGCGCCCGGGCGCGCGGCTATCAGGTCGTGGGTGAGGTCGCCCGAGGTCAGGATCGCGTCGTAGGCCTCCCGCGGCACGCCGAACCGGTCGAGGATGCGGCCGACGCCGTCGCCGGGCCGGGGCGCGTTCGAGACGAGGACGACCCGGCGGGGCCGCGCCCCCGGACGGCCACGGAAGCGGATCAGCGCCTCGCCGGCGGCCTCGTGGGCCTTCTGGCCGTCATGCAGCACGCCCCAGACGTCGCAGAGGATCAGGTCGTACCGGTCGGCGACCTCGGCGAGACCCTGGAGGGTCGGGATCGGCGCGGGGGTGGCGGTCGCGGTCATGGAAGGTCCTGGAAGATCCTGGATTCAAAAGGTCCGGGACCTTTTGTGGGTGCAGGGCAAAGCCCTGCGATACAGCAGGGCCGCGCCCTGACAACCCGCCAGAGTGCGCGGCCCTTGGGGAAACCCCTTACGGGCGCCGGGCCGGTCCCAGCCGGTGCTCGGCGAAGAAGTCGAGCATCGCCCGGGAGGCGTCGGGCCCCTCGGGGTCCGTGTAGCTGCCGTCGGGGCGGCCCCCGGACCAGGCATGGCCGGCGCCGCGCACCCGCCAATCCTCGACCACGACCCGGCCCGCCTCGTCCCGGTAGCGGGTGCGGGTGAAGGGGTGGCCGCGGCCCTCGAAGGTCTCGGACCGGGCGATCAGACCGGCGACGTGCGCCTGGGCCAGAACCTGATCGGCGTTGCGCACGCTCACCGTGCCGTCGTCCTCGCCGTGGAAGATGATCGTCGGCACGCGGGTGGCCGGGGCCGGGCTGCCGAAAGCCGTGGCGGTGCCGAGGCCCGGGGCGCCGACCTGCATGGCCATCAGCGCCGAGCCGAGATCCCGGGCGCAGCCGGCCGCGAGGCCGGAATGCACGCCGACGGCGGCGAAGAGGTCGGGATAGGCGCGGGCGATGTTCAGGGCGGCGGCGCCCCCCGCCGACAGGCCGGCGATGTAGACCCGGGCCCGGTCGATCGGGTGCTCCGCCATGATGGCGCGGGCGAGGCCCGCGATGATCGCCGGCTCGCCCGTGCCCCGGCCCTGGTCCCGGGGCTCGTACCAGTTCCAGCAGCGCTGGGCATGGGCCTGACGGCTCTGGGCCGGGTAGGCCACGAACACGCCGGCGCGCTCGGCGAGGGTGTTCATGCCGGTGCCGGCGGCGAAATCGTCCGGATTCTGCGTGCAGCCATGCAGCATCACGATCAGCGGCGCGGCCGCGTCCGGATGGCTCGGGATGAACAGCTTGTACTCGCGGGTGCCGGCGGGCTCCGCATGGGTCAGGGCGACGAAGCGGCCCCCGGTCCCGCCCCCCCGGTCGGCGGGCGGCGGAGCGGGGTGCCGCAGCGGGTTGCCCAGGCCCTTCAGCACCGGTGCAAGACCGCGCACGACCTGCCCCACCACCTCGCGCATCCGCGTCCCGGATTCCGCTGCGGGAATCTGCGGCACGGCCGACGGATCGGCGTGGTGCGGGGAAGAGTCTGTCGACGCGTGTTCAGCGGGTGCGGCCCTCTGGCCGGCAAGGCTGCGCTGGATCAGGGCGGTCGCCTCCTCGAGCCGGCCGAGGCCGGTCAGACGGGTGGCCTCGATCATGTCGGCGAAGGGCGACAGGCCGGTCTTGTCGTCGCGCTGTCCGTCGCGACTGCCGAAATTCTCGGTCATGCGTGCGCGCCTCACTGCCTCAATGTCTCTGTCACGGCCGGACCCGATGCGCCTGCGCCACCGCGCGGGCATCGCATGAGCCGACCCTCACCATCCTGCGAGATGATGTGTCGAGGATGTTTTGTGCATTGCAATAAACGCCCCTGTGCAATGCGACAACCGTCGGCGCCGCGCAGCAGGCTTAGGGATCAGACCGCCGGATCAGACGGGATCGTCCGCCCCGATATAGTCGGCCCAGATCGCGGCAGGACCGAGGCTCGCGCGGAAGCCGTCGTGGCGGGCGCGCTCCGCATCGGTAAGACGGCTCCGGTAGGGACGGGGCGCCACGGGGGCCACGGCCTGGACGGAAGATCCGGCCACCGGGGCGGCTTGCTCCGCGTCCAAGAGCCCGAGGCTGGTCTGCTTGCCCCCGAGGAGCTCGACATAGACCTCGGCCAGGATCTGCGCGTCGAGGAGCGCCCCGTGCTTGGTGCGCCGGGTGTTGTCGATGCCGTAGCGGCTGCAGAGGGCGTCGAGGTTGTTGGCCGCGCCCGGATGCTTGCGCCGGGCCATCGGCAGGGTGTCGACCACGTCCTCCAGCCGGATCGGGGGCGGGGCGTTCGCGCCGAGCCGGGCGTATTCCATGTTGAGGAAGCCGACGTCGAAAGGCGCGTTGTGGATGACGAGGCGTCCGTCGGCCAGGAAGGCCAGCAGCTCACCGACGATCTCCGCGAAGACCGGCTTGTCGGCCAGGAACGCGTCGGACAGGCCGTGGACATTGAACGCCCCCTCGGAGACCGCCCGCTGCGGGTTGCAATAGCGGTGGAAGCTCCGGCCGGTGGGGATGTGGTTGAGGAGTTCCACCGCGCCGATCTCGATCAGCCGGTCGCCTCCCTTCGCCTCCGTGCCGGTGGTCTCGGTGTCGAGGACGATCTCGCGCAGCATGGGTCTCGCGACTCGCGGGGTGGGGGCGGACCCTAGCCGGATAAGGCGGAGGGGTTAAGCTCCCGTGCGCCTCAGCGGGACGTGTTGCGGTAGACGCAGACGGGTCCCCGGTCCTCGTAGCCGCCCGGACAGGCGGTGACGCAGGCGCCGGCCGCGAACTTCTTCGGCGGGGGGCAGCTGGCGGCGTACTGGGCCTGCGCGGGCATGGCCGCCAGCAGCACGAGAAGGGTCGCGGCCCCGAGGCCGCCGGACCGGACCGGATCCATCCCGCCGGAGTGCCGCGCCATCACGTCCATCCTGCCGTTCGTGTTCCCCCCGGAACGCAACCGCAGATATTCATCCGCGCGGGCGTGTCATCCGGTGCCGTGGTGCGGCTCCGCACGATGCGCCGTGAGGCGCTCGACGATCCGCGCCACCTCGGCCTCGGCGGCGGGAAAACCCCGGCTCGTGTCGATGACGAAATCCGCCCGGGCGCGCTTCTCGGCGTCGGGCATCTGCTTGGCCAGGATCGCCGCGAAGGCCGCCTCCGTCATGCCGGAGCGGGCGAGCACCCGGGCGCGCTGGATCTCGGGCGGGGCGCTCACCACCACGACCGCGTCGCAGCGGCCCGCGCCGCCGGTCTCGTAGAGGAGCGGGATGTCGAGGACGACCAGCGGCGCCGCCGCGTGCCGCGCCAGGAAGTCCGTGCTGGCCGCCCGGACCAAGGGATGGACGATGGCCTCCAGCGCCGCCATCCGGTCGGGCGCGTCGAGCACCGCGGCGCGCAGCCGCGTCCGGTCGACGCCGCCGTCGCCGTCGAGCACGCCGGGAAAGGCCGCGCCGATCGCCGCGGCGGCCGCGCCTCCGGGCCCGTAGAGGGCGTGGACCGCGGCGTCGGCGTCGTGAACCGGGACGCCGCGGTCGGCGAACATCCGGGCGGTGGCGGACTTGCCCATGCCGATCGAGCCGGTGAGCCCGAGGATGACGGGTCCGGATCCGGCCTTCGGGGTCATCCGGCGAGATCCGCCACGATCCGGTCGCGCAGCGCCGGGGTGACGGCGGGGCGCGGGCCGAACCACGCCTCGAAGCCCGGCACCGCCTGGTGCAGCAGCATGCCGAGCCCGTCCACGGCCGCGAGCCCCCGGCGGCGCGCCGCCGCGAGGAGCTCCGTCTCCAGGGGTGCGTAGACGATGTCGGCCACGGCCGCCTCCGCCGGCAGGGGCGACAGGTCGATGGCGAGGGGCGGCTGGCCCTTCATGCCGAGGGACGTGGTGTTGACCAGGAGGCCGGTCCCGGCGAGCGCCGCCGGCAGGTCGTCCCAGGCGAGCGCCGCGCCGATGCCCGGCGCGAGCGCCGCCACCGCCTCGGCCCGGGCCGCGGTGCGGTTGGCGACCCAGATGCGCCGCAGGCCCCGCTCGGCCAGCCCGACCACGATCGCCCGCGCGGCGCCGCCGGCGCCGAGCACCAGGGCGGTGCCGCCCGCCCGCGCCGGCCAGGCTGCGCCTAAGGTGTGGTCGAGATGGGCGCAGAAGCCCGGCGCGTCGGTGTTGTCGCCGCGGATCCGCCCGTCGGGCTCGACCACCAGGGTGTTCACCGCGCCGATCGCCTTGGCCCGCGGCGTCAGGGTGTCGGCCAGCGCGAAGGCCGCCTCCTTGTGGGGGATCGTGACGTTGCCGCCCCGGAAGCCCGAATCCGGCAGGGCGCGGATGAAGTCCGGAAACGCCGCCGGCGGCACGTCGAGCCGCTCGTAGGAGCCCGGGATCCCGTGCGCGGCGAGCCAGTAACCGTGGATCAGCGGCGAGCGCGAATGGGCGATCGGGTGGCCGACCACGAAGGCGCGGGGATTCGCGACGCTCATGCCGCGCAATCCTGCGCGTGGCGGCAGGCCGGGCCGCCGGCCTCCTCGATCTGCAACGTCGCGTGGCCGATGCCGAACCGGGTGCGCAGGCCCTCGGCGGTCTCGTTGAGGAAGCCGTTGCCGGGGTGGCGGTGAGCCTGATGCCCCTCCGCCATCACGAGATGGACGGTCAGGGCGATGCTGGTGGTGCTCATGGGCCAGATATGCAGGTCGTGCAGGCCGGCAACGCCGGGCCGTCCGAGGAGGAAGCCTGTCACGGCATCGGGAGAGATCTGCGGCGGCACGGCGTCGAGGGACATCGCCACGCTGTCGCGCAGCAGGCCCCAGGTCGCCCAGACGACCAGAGCCGCGATGACGAGGCTGACCGCCGGGTCGAGCCAGGCGAAGCCGGTGAGCTGGATCACGAGGCCCGCGATCACGACCCCGGCCGAGACGGCGGCGTCGGCCGCCATGTGGAGGAACGCCCCGCGGACGTTGATGTCGCCCTTGGCGCCGCTCACGAAGAGCCACGCGGTGAGGCCGTTGACCAGGATTCCCACCGCGGCCACCACCATCACGGTCGTGCCCGCGACCGGCTCCGGATGGACCAGCCGGACCAGCGCCTCCCAGATCACCGCCCCCATGGCGATCAGCAGGACCACGGCGTTGAACAGGGCGGCCAGGATCGAGGAGCCGCGATAGCCGTAGGTGAAGCGCGCGGTGGCGCGGCGGCGCACCAGCAGGGCGGCGATCCAGGCCGCCGCGAGGCCCAGAACGTCCGAGAGGTTGTGGCCGGCATCGGCCACCAGGGACATGGAGTTGCTGAGATAGCCGTAGGCCGCCTCGATCACCACGAAGGCGGTGTTGAGGACGATGCCGATGGCGAAGGCCGTGCCGAAATCCTTCGGCGCGTGCGCGTGGCCGCCATGGGCATGGCCTCCGTGAAAATGGCCTCCGTGAGCGTGGCCGTCGTGGGAATGGCCGTCGTGAGAATGGTCATGCCCGGCCAAGGGGAGGCTCCCTCAAAAATCCAGAACCCCGGCCCCGCGCAGGCGGGCGAGGAGCGGCAGCAGCGGCAGGCCCAGCACGGTGCTGTGGTCGCCCACGACCGATTCGAACAGGTGGATTCCAGGCCCTTCGAGCTGGTAGCCGCCGACGCTCGACCGCACCCGCGCCTCGCCGGCACAGCCCACATAGGCCGCGATGGCCCTTTCATCGAGGGGGCGAAGGGTCAGCCGGGCGGTCTCCACGAAGGCGTCCTGCACCGCCCCGGCCAGGACCACGGCGGAATGCAGGGCGTGGGTGCGGCCGGACAGACGGGCGAGCTGGGCCCGGGCGGCCTGCGCATCGGCCGGCTTGTGGAACACGGTGCCGTCGAGATCGAGCACCTGATCGGCGCCGATGACGATCCGGCCGGGATGGCGCGCCGCCACCGATTCCGCCTTGGCGCGGGCGAGCACCAGGGCGAGGTCGGGCGGGGACAGGCCGGCGCACTCCGCTTCCAGGGCGCGCTCGTCGACATCCGGGGCGGCGGTCTCGACCGGCAGGGCGGCGCTCTCCAGAAGGAGGCGCCGGGTCGGGCTGGTCGAGGCGAGGAGGAGCGGATCCGGACCGGTCCAGGGCGAGCGGAGCATCGCGCCAGTGTCACGGATCCGGGGATCGGTGCAAGCCGGGGATCGCGCGGGCTGCGACGAGCCCCGCCGCCGGGATGGACCGGCCGGCGGGGCTGTCGCGGCGCCGATACGCAACCTGGCGCCCGAAGAGGACCTTGGCAGGGAGGGGTTAGGAGACAGTCAACGGCCGCATCGCGGAGCCGGTCGCTTCCGTGCCGCGGCGGGACAGAGGCACACCGGCCCTCCAACCCTCCCCCTCATCCTGAGGTGCCGTAGCGCAGCGGAGGCCTCGAAGGAGGCCACCGGATGCCCTGCGATCCCTGGAGCTCTCCTTCGAGGCGGCTGCGCCGCATCCGAGGAGGCGACGGGTTGGGATGCCCGTTGAACCGGCGCCTCAGGTGTTCATCGAGTCGAAGAAGTCGCTGTTGCTCTTGGTCTGGCGCAGCTTGTCGAGCAGGAACTCGATCGCGTCGGTGACGCCCATCGGGTTGAGGATGCGGCGCAGCACGTAGGTCTTCTTGAGCGAATCCGGCGGGACCAGCAGCTCCTCCTTGCGGGTGCCGGAGCGGGTGATGTCGATCGCCGGGAAGATGCGTTTGTCGGAGACCTTGCGGTCCAGGATGATCTCGGAGTTGCCGGTGCCCTTGAACTCCTCGAAGATCACCTCGTCCATGCGCGAGCCGGTGTCGATGAGCGCGGTGGCGATGATCGAGAGCGAGCCGCCCTCCTCGATGTTGCGGGCCGCGCCGAAGAAGCGCTTGGGCCGCTGCAGGGCGTTGGCGTCGACACCGCCGGTCAGCACCTTGCCGGAGGACGGCACCACGGTGTTGTAGGCGCGGCCGAGGCGGGTGATCGAGTCGAGCAGGATCACGACGTCGCGCCCGTGCTCCACGAGGCGCTTGGCCTTCTCGATCACCATCTCGGCGACCTGCACGTGGCGGGTGGCCGGCTCGTCGAAGGTCGAGGCGATGACCTCGCCCTTCACCGAGCGCTGCATGTCGGTGACCTCCTCGGGGCGCTCGTCAATGAGCAGCACGATCAGGTAGCACTCGGGGTGATTGAAGGTGATCGACTGCGCGATGTTCTGCATCAGCACGGTCTTACCCGTGCGCGGCGGCGCCACGATCAGGGCGCGCTGGCCCTTTCCGATCGGCGCCACGATGTCGATGATCCGCGGCGAGAAATCCTTCTTGGTCGGGTTGTCCAGCTCGAGCTTGAACCGCTTGGTCGGGAAGAGCGGCGTCAGGTTGTCGAAATGGACCTTGTGCTTGATCTTCTCCGGGTTCTCGAAGTTGATCGTGTTGACCTTCAGGAGCGCGAAGTAGCGCTCGCCGTCCTTGGGGCCGCGGATCGGCCCCTCGACGGTGTCGCCGGTGCGCAGGCCGAAGCGGCGGATCTGGGTCGGCGAGATGTAGATGTCGTCGGGGCCGGGCAGGTAGTTCGAGTCGGAGGAGCGCAGGAAGCCGAAGCCGTCCTGCAGCACCTCGACGGTGCCCGAGCCGATGATCTCGACCTCCTTGGCAGCGAGCTGCTTCAGGATGGCGAACATCAGCTCCTGCTTGCGCATGGTCGAGGCGTTCTCGACCTCGACCTCCTCGGCGAAGGCCGTCAGGTCGGTGGGCGTCTTCGACTTGAGGTCCTGGAGCTTGACCTCGCGGACGCCCTCGAGGGCGGCGGGCATGGTGGGCGCATCGGCCGGCTCCGCGGTCTCGATGTCGGCGAGGGCGTCGGGGTTTGGCGTCATGGGGTGTCTTGCAACCGACGGAAGAGGTGGGAGGGCCGGTTCAGTGCCAGGCACCCGGGGGATGGGCGCCGAAGAGCGGGCCGCGCTGCGGCGAGGGGCCCGGGGTCAGATTGGCGAAACCGATGAGGCAGGACCCTCGCGGCTCACGGGCGCGCTGCGGCGCAGACCTTGTGATGAGGGCGCAGTAGAGATAACGCCTTTTTCGCCCGCACTCAAGGGCCCGGCGCGGGATGCCGGCGCGGGGACCGCAAAGGCCCGGCCGCAAGGGCCTCGCCGGGACGCCGAGCCGGCGCTAGAGAGGCAAGCCCGCAGACGGGGTCATCGGAACCGGGCCGGCGCGCGGCCGTTCCCCGTCCCGGTGCTGCAGCGCAGCAGACCGTCCAACCGAGAGTCCCCCCTGACCGCCATGCGCGACGACGCTACCGGACGCACCCTCACCACGCGCGAGCCGCGCCGGATCCCCTGGCTCGACCTCGTCTTCGGCTTCGGCCCCATGGTGCCGATCGCCGTCGGGGCCGCGGTGGCGTGGTGGCTGAACGGCCAGCCCCTCGATTATCTGGTGGCGCTGTTCACCCTGCTCTATGCGGCCTCGATCCTGCTATTCCTGGCCGGGGTGCGCCGGGGCGTCAGCTTCCGGACCGAGGGCGGCCCGCAGGTGTCGCAGCTCGTGACGATGCTGATCCTGTACGGTCTCGGGCTGGCCAGCCTGTTCACGGCGGTGATGGGCAAGGCCGTGCCGGCGCTGGCGATGCTGATCCTCGGCTACGCCGCCATCGGGATCCTCGACCCGATCGCGGCGCGCGCCGGCGAGGTGCCGCTGGCGCATGCCCGCCTGCGTCCGCTGCAGATGCCGATCGCCGTGGTGAGCCTCGCGGCCCTGCTCTGGCTCAAGCTGACGGCGCCGTACTGAGTCCCGCCAATCGAAGCCCCGCCAACCGAATTCCCCTTTCGCGCGGCATGCTTTAGAGCCCGGCCAAGGGTTCTCCGCCCGGCGGAGACGATTCAAGATCCGATGCCGGACCCGGGCTCCGGGTCCGCGAGAAGCGAACGCGCGCACATGTCCAAGGCCGACACCCCCAAGGCCGAGAAGGCCGAGACCTTGAAGCCCCGCCTGCCGCGCGGCTTCGTCGACCGGCGCGCCGGTGAGATCGCCGCGCAGGGGCGGATGCTGGAGACGATCCGCAAGAGCTTCGAGCTCTACGGCTTCGAGGCCCTGGAGACGCCCTTCGTCGAGTACACCGAGGCGCTCGGCAAGTTCCTGCCCGACCTCGACCGTCCGAACGCGGGCGTGTTCTCGTTCCAGGACGACGACGAGGCGTGGTTGTCGCTCCGCTACGACCTGACGGCGCCGCTCGCGCGCTTCGTCGCCGAGAACTACGACGCCCTGCCCAAGCCGTATCGCAGCTACCGGGCCGGCTACGTGTTCCGCAACGAGAAGCCGGGGCCGGGCCGTTTCCGCCAGTTCATGCAGTTCGACGCCGACATCGTGGGCGCCGGCAGCGTCGCGGCCGATGCCGAGACCTGCATGCTGATGGCCGACACGCTGAACCGCCTCGGGCTCGGCGGCCAGTACGTGGTCAAGGTCAACAACCGGAAGGTGCTCGACGGCGTCATGGAGGCGATCGGGCTCGCCGGTCCCGACAAGGCCGGCCAGCGCCTGACGGTCCTGCGGGCGATCGACAAGCTCGATCGGCTCGGCGTCGACGGGGTGCGCGACCTCCTCGGCGCCGGCCGCAAGGACGAGAGCGGCGACTTCACCAAGGGCGCGGGCCTCGACGCGGCGGCGATCGGCCGGATCCTCGCCTACGTGTCGTTCCAGGCCGATGCCGGCGACGGCGCCGACAAGATGGCGTTCTGGGAGAAGTTCTTCGCCGGCTGGCACGACGCGATCGGCGCGTCCGAGACCGGCCGGGAGGGCATCGCCGAATTGCACGCGATCATGCGCCTCTGCGCCGCCGCCGGCTACGGTCACGACGTGATCCGCGCCGATCCGAGCGTGGTGCGCGGCCTCGAATACTATACCGGCCCGGTCTACGAGGCCGAGCTGACGTTTCCGGTCACCAACGAGGACGGCCAGACCGTGCGCTTCGGCTCGGTGGCGGGCGGCGGGCGCTACGACGGGCTCGTCGGGCGGTTCCGGTCCGAGCCGGTCCCGGCCACCGGCTTCTCAATCGGCGTCTCGCGGCTGTTCTCGGCCCTGCAGCTCGTGGGCAGCCCCCTGCTCGCCGGCGCCGAGGCGCCCGGGCCGGTGGTGGTGCTGGTCCTCGACCGGGAGAACATGGCCGATTACCAGCGGCTGGTGGCGCTCCTGCGCGCCGACGGCATCCGGGCGGAGCTCTACCTCGGCGCCGCCGGCATGAAGGCGCAGATGAAATACGCCGACCGCCGGCGCGCACCCGTGGCGGTGATCCAGGGCTCGAACGAGCGTCTGGCCGGCGAGGTCCAGATCAAGGACCTGATCGCGGGTGCCCAGGCGGCCGAATCCATCGCCAGCAACGCCGAGTGGAAGGCGGCGCGGCCCGCGCAGATCTCGTGTCCGGAGGCCGATCTGGTGGCGCAGGTCCGCGCCGTGCTGGCCCGGCATTTCACGGCTTCGGAGACCTGAGGCGCGCAGGTCGAACGCGGCGGCTCCGGCGGCGTTATCCTCGGTCGGTTCCGTGGAGGGGTCGGGGGAGATGTCGGGATGCGCGCGAAGATCCTCATCCTGTCGGCCGGCCTGATCTGCGCCGGGACAGGCCCCGTCTGGGCCGCCCGGCCGGTCCTCGACCGGTTGCCGAGCGCCGTCGCCCAGGCCACCCCCGGGACCGGCAGCGCCCCCGTCCTGAGCGCCGGGATTGCCGGAGCACCGGCCCTGACCGTGATCGCCCGCCGCAAGCCGGTCCGGCGCCCCCGCGGGGCGCGTCTCGGCGGCGGCCGGCCGCTCTGAGCGGCTGCTCCGAGCGGGTGAAGTCTGTGGCGCCGTAGCGCGTATCGGTCCGCGGTACGGGGACCTGCGCAGACCTGCGCAGTCCTGCGCACCGCACCGCCCTGCGACGTGTCGCCAAGTCCGGCCACGGTTGCTACAGAGCGCCCGCGAGGATGGATCCGATGACACGACCGGAGGCAGGCGAGACGGGGGCGGGGGACGCGGCGCGCACGCGGCTGCTCGCGCATCTGGCGGCGGCGGGCTATCGGCCCGTGACGCCGCCGGTGCTGCAGCCGCTGGAGCCGTTCCTCGAATTGTCGGGCGAGGACATCCGCCGGCGGATCTTCGTCACGCAGGATGCGGGCGGCGCCGAGCTGTGCCTGCGGCCGGAATTCACGATTCCCGTCTGTCGCCTCCACCGGGCGGAGGCCGACGGGCAGGTGGCCGATTACAGCTATTGCGGTCCGGTCTTCCGCCTCGCCGCCGACGAGCCCGACGAGTTCTTCCAGGCCGGCATCGAGTCGATCGGGCGCACCGACACGCCGGCCGCCGACGCCGAGGTGCTGGGTCTCGCCCTCGAGGGCCTCGCCCTGTTCGGCCGGACCGATCCGGCGGTGCGGCTCGGCGACATGGGGCTGACCGTGGCGCTCCTCGACGGCCTCGCGGTCCCGCCCGCCGCCAAGCGCCGGACGCTCCGGGCGCTGGCCGCCGGGCGCTCGCTGGACGTGGTCACCAACGGCGCCGAGGGGACCCGCCCGGAGGATCCCCATGCGGGCCTGCTGGCGGCGATCCAGGGCCAGGACCCGCGGGGCGTGCGCGCCTTCGTGGAGGACGTGCTGGCGATCGCCGGGATCTCGGCGGTGGGCGGGCGCAGCGCCGGCGAGATCGCCGAGCGCTTCCTCGCCAAGGCCTCCGCGCAGGCCCATGGCGGGGCCGGGCTCAACGCCGAGAACCGTGCGCTCCTCGACCGCTACCGGGCCATCGCCGGCCATCCGGATGCCGCCGCCCGCGACCTGCGGGCGCTGGTGGCCGACGCGGGCATCCGCCACGACGCCCTCGCGGCCGCTCTCGACCTGTTCGAGGAGCGCACCGGCTTCATCGCGGCCCGCGGGCTGCCGATCGAGCGGTTCCGCTTCCAGGGCGGCTTCGCCCGCAACCTCGACTATTATACCGGCTTCATCTTCGAGGTGACCGAAGGGCAGGGCCCGATCCTGGTCGGCGGCGGCCGTTACGACGGCCTGCTCGGCCATCTCGGCAGCCCGGCGCCCCTGCCCGCGGTGGGCTGCACCTTCTGGAT
>NZ_BACT01000668.1:0-1345 GCF_000333255.1 Methylobacterium sp. B1
CGCTGCCCGCCAAGGCGACGGGGCGGCCCGTGAAGGTCGCGCTCACGCGCCCGCTCATCGCCAACAACACCACGCACCGGCCGGCCACGATCCAGCGGGTCCGGATCGGCGCCACGCAGGACGGCACTATCACGGCGATCGCGCATGAGAGCACTTCCGGCAACCTGCCGGACGGCGATCCCGAGACGGCGGTGAACCAGACCAAGTTCCTCTACGCGGGGAAGAACCGCCTCACCGCCATGAAGCTCGCCCACCTCGACCTGCCCGAGGGCAACGCCATGCGGGCGCCGGGCGAGGCCCCGGGCCTCGCCGTGCTCGAGGTCGCCATGGACGAGATGGCCGAGAAGCTCGGCCTCGACCCGGTGGAGTTCCGCATCCGCAACGACACGCAGGTCGTCCCGACCCAGCCGGACCTACGCTTCTCCCACCGCGACCTCGTCGGCTGCCTCAAGCTCGGCGCCGAGAAGTTCGGATGGGCCAAGCGCAACCCGAAGCCCGGCCAGGTCCGGGATGGGCAATGGCTCGTCGGCCTCGGCATGGCGGCGGCGTTCCGCGACAACATGGTGATGAAGTCGGGCGCCCGGGTGCGGCTGGACGGCAGCGGCACGGTCACGGTCGAGACCGATATGACCGATATCGGCACCGGCAGCTACACGATCATCGCCCAGACCGCCGCCGAGATGATGGGCGTGCCCCTCGACAAGGTGGCGGTGCGGCTCGGCGACTCGGACTTCCCGGTCTCCTCGGGCTCGGGCGGCCAGTTCGGCGCCAACTCGTCGACGGCGGGCGTCTATGCGGCCTGCGTGAAGCTGCGGGAGTCCGTGGCGCAGAAGCTCGGCTTCAACGCCACCGACGCGGTGTTCGAGGAGGGCGAGGTCCGCGCGGGCAACCGCGCGATCCCGCTCGCCCAGGCTGCCGCGGACGGGGAGCTGGTCGCGGAGGACACGATCGAGTTCGGCAAGGTCTCGAAAGAGCAGCAGGTCTCGACCTTCGGGGCGCATTTCGTCGAGGTCGCCGTGGACGTCTACACCGCCGAGGTCCGGGTCCGGCGGATGCTGGCGGTCTGCGCGGCCGGTCGCATCCTCAACCCGAAATCGGCCCGCAGCCAGGTGATCGGCGGGATGGTCATGGGCACCGGGGCGGCCCTGATGGAAGAGCTGGCGGTCGACACCAAGCGCGGCTTCTTCGCTAACCACGACCTCGCCGGATACGAGGTGCCGGTCCACGCCGACATCCCGCATCAGGAGGTGATCTTCCTCGACGAGGTCGACCCGCGGTCCTCGCCCATGAAGGCGAAGGGCGTGGGCGAGCTCGGGATCTCGGGGATCGCCGCCGCGGGGCGACG
>NZ_BACT01000667.1:0-1832 GCF_000333255.1 Methylobacterium sp. B1
TTGAACGTGGCGTCGATCGCTAAGGGCCGGACCGTGCCGCGCAGGTTCAGGTCGCCGGTGATCCGCGCCGTGGTCGGGCGGGCCGACGCGCGTCGGCGGCGGCGCCGGCCCGGAGACCGAGACGCGCCGTCCCTGCCCTTGTGATCTGAACCGGAGAGAAACTTGATGGTGGGAGCTACCGCCGCCGCGCCCCAGGACCGGGGTGCCGGGACTTCACAGACCACCGCACGGACCGACGCGCCGGTCCTCGCCACCGTCACCTTCACGGTGAACGGCGAGCGGCGCACGCTGGACCTCGACACCCGCACCAGCCTGCTCGACGCGGCACGCGAGCACCTGCACCTGACCGGGTCCAAGAAGGGCTGCGACCATGGCCAGTGCGGCGCCTGCACGATGATCGTCGACGGGCGGCGCATCAATGCCTGCCTGACGCTCGCGATCATGCACCAGGGCGCCGAGATCACCACGATCGAGGGGCTCGGCCAGCCGGACCAGCTCCATCCGATGCAGGCGGCCTTCGTGAAGCACGACGGCTACCAGTGCGGCTACTGCACGCCGGGCCAGATCTGCTCGGGCGTGGCCGTCCTCGAGGAGATCAAGGCCGGCATCCCGAGCCACGTCACCGTCGACCTCAATGCCGCGCCCCGGGTCACCGAAGCCGAGATACGCGAGCGCATGAGCGGCAACATCTGCCGCTGCGGCGCCTATTCCAACATCGTCGAGGCGATGACCGAAGTCGCCGGGGGGCAGGCATGAAGTCCTTCACCTACGAGCGCCCGAGCACGCCCGCTCAAGCCGCCGCCGCCGTCGCCGCGACCCCCGACGCCAAGTTCATCGCCGGCGGCACCAACCTCCTCGACCTGATGAAGCTGCAGATCGAGACCCCGCGCCACCTCGTGGACGTGAACGGCCTCGGCCTCGACACGGTGGAGCCGACCGCGGAGGGCGGCCTGCGCATCGGCGCCCTGGTGCGCAACACCGACCTCGCGGCCCATCCGCGGGTGCGCAAGGATTACGAGGTCCTGAGCCGGGCGCTGCTGGCCGGCGCCTCGGGCCAGCTGCGCAACAAGGCGACCACCGCCGGCAACCTGCTCCAGCGGACCCGCTGCCCGTATTTCTACGACACGGCCCAGGCCTGCAATAAGCGCCGGCCCGGCTCGGGCTGCTCGGCCCTCGACGGGGTCAACCGGCAGCTCGCGGTGATCGGCGGCAGCGACGCCTGCATCGCCACGCATCCGGGCGACATGGCGGTGGCCATGCGGGTGCTCGACGCCACCGTCGAGACGGTCGATGCCGCGGGCACGGAGCGCCGGATCCCGATCGCCGAGTTCCACCGCCTGCCCGGCGACGCCCCCGAACGGGATACGAACCTCGAGCCCGGCGAACTCATCACCGCGGTGACGCTGCCGAAGCCGGTGGCGGGCACGCATATCTACCGCAAGGTCCGCGACCGCGCCTCCTACGCCTACGCGCTGGTCTCGGTGGCCGCCATCCTCGGCAAGGACGGGACGGGTCACGTCGCCTTCGGCGGCGTCGCCGCCAAGCCCTGGCGGGACGCGGCGGCCGAGGCCGACCTGCCGAAGGGCGCGAAGGCCGTGACCGACCGGGTCTTCGCCGACGCCAAGCCCACCCCCGAGAACGCCTACAAGCTGAAGCTCGCCGAGCGGACCCTCGGCGCCGCGCTCAACCAAGCGAGGGCCTGAGCCATGAAGTTCGACACCCCCGCCGGCCCGAACCCGATCGACCGGCTCAAGGTCGTGGGCCAGCCCACCGACCGGATCGACGGCAAGTACAAGACCACCGGCACCGCCCCCTACGCCTACGAGCGCCAC
>NZ_BACT01000666.1:0-5856 GCF_000333255.1 Methylobacterium sp. B1
CGACGCGGGCGGTGCCGTGCGCGTTTGCAACGAGCGGGCGCTGGCGGTCCTCGATCTGCCCCGGGCGATGATGCAAGCGCAGCCGAGCTACCGGGCGGTGTTGCGCCATGAGGCAAGCCGCCGCGAGCGCCGACTCACGGACCGCTCCTCCCGGGCCTGGATCGAGCGCGGCGAGGCCGGGCAGACGCAGGTCCACGAGCGGGCGCGGCCGAACGGCCTCGTGCTGGAGATCCGCACCGTGCCGCTGGCGGATGGCGGCTTCGTCCGGACCTTCACCGACATCACGGAGCGGAAGGCCGCCGAGGCCGAAGTGGCCCGCCTGGCGCGCCACGACGTGCTCACCGGCCTTCCGAACCGGGCGCTCTTCCACGAGACCCTCGCGCGCAGCCTCGCCGACATCGCCCTGCGCGGGGGCGCCTGCGCGGTCCTCTACCTCGACCTCGACGGCTTCAAGAGCGTGAACGACAGCCTCGGCCACCAAGCGGGGGACGAACTCCTGCGCCGCGTGGCGGCCGGCCTGCGGCGCGCCGCGGGGGACGGGGCGGTGGCCCGGCTCGGAGGCGACGAGTTCGCCGTGCTCTCGGACGGGGGCGCGGCGGAGGCCGCCGCCCTGGCCGAGCGCCTCATCGCCCTGTTCGACAGCCCGTTCAGCGTGGCCGGGCACCGGGTCGGCGTCGGCCTGAGCATCGGCATCGCGCTGGCGCCCGAGCACGGAATGGATGCGGAGCCCCTCTACCGCCGCGCCGACCTCGCCCTCTACCGGGCGAAGGCCGAGGGCCGCGGCACGTACCGGATCTTCACCCCCGCCATGGACGAGGAGGCCGAGGAGCGGCGGATGCTCGAACGCGACCTGCGGCAGGCTCTCGACGACGATACCCTGAGCCTGCACTATCAGCCGCAGGTGGACGGCTACACGGGGGCGCTCGTCGGGTTCGAGGCGCTGCTGCGCTGGACGCACCCGGTCCGCGGCAGCGTGGCGCCGAGCGTCTTCGTGCCGCTCGCCGAGGAAACCGGCCTGATCGTGGTGCTCGGCGACTGGGTGCTGCGCGAGGCCTGCCGCGAGGCGGCGCAATGGGCGCAGCCCCTGAAGGTCGCCGTCAATCTCTCGCCGCGCCAGTTCCAGAAGCCCGATCTGCCCGAGTCCGTCCTGGCCATCCTGGCAGAGACCGGCCTGTCGCCGGACCGCCTGGAGCTGGAGGTCACCGAGAGCATCATCATCAACGACATGGCGCGGGCCGTGGGCATCCTCCGGCGCCTGAAGGGCTACGGCATCCGGATCAGCATGGACGATTTCGGAACCGGCTACGCGTCGCTCGCCACCCTCCAGGCCTTCCCGTTCGACAAGCTGAAGATCGACCGCTCCTTCGTGGCGCAGCTCGGGACCGGACCGCAGGCTGCCGTGATCGTGCGCGCCGTGCTCAGCCTCGGCCGCAGCCTCGGCATGGGCGTGGTCGCGGAGGGCGTCGAGACCCACGCGCAGATGAAGTTCCTCACGGAGGAGGCCTGCGGCGAGATGCAGGGCTACCTGTTCGGCAAGCCGCGCCCGATCGCCGACTACGCCGCGGCGGTCGGCGCACCCGCGGTGGCGGTCGGCGCACCCGCGGTGGCGGTCGCCGCCGGATCGGGCCTCGCCGCGGCCGGGTGAGGGCCGTCGCCGGCCTTACCCGATGGGGAACCCGCCGGATCCGTCCGACGTTGGGCCAGCAGATTGGATCACTTCTAAGGTCCACGCTCTCCGTTCCCCGCCAGGGCGGCCCCGGCCGCCGGCCTCACAGGAGCCTGACCATGAACGCCAAGTGCGAGACCTGCCGGTTCTTCGACGAGCACAAGGGCAACGGCGCCGTCGCCCAGAACGATGCCGGCCTGTGCCGCTTCAACCCGCCGGTCAGCCAGCCCGCGCCCGAGTCCAAGGGATTGTGGCCGATTGTCGGTGCCCAGGACTGGTGCGGCCACTACACCCCCGAGATGACGGCGGCCGAGTAGGAATTTTCGCAGGGCGCACGATGGGGCCGGCCTTCGGGTCGGCCCTTTCGTTTGGCGTCAACGTCCCCGGCCGCCGCCGGGCGCCACCCGCAGCGCCGCACCGCGGTCGGCGCGCATGCGTCTCGTGATCGGTCGGGCCCGCGGCCTCCGACCGCGGGGCCCGCGATTTTCGGGTCGATGATCCCGTCGCCCCCTGACCATCGGGGACGTGGGCGCTACCTTGGAGCCAATCCAGGGTGTCGGTGTTTCCCCGGGTGTCCCGCCTTCGATGGGCCGACGCGCGTCGGCGGCGGCGCCGGCCCGGAGACCGAGACGCGCCGTCCCTGCCCTTGTGATCTGAACCGGAGAGAAACTTGATGGTGGGAGCTACCGCCGCCGCGCCCCAGGACCGGGGTGCCGGGACTTCACAGACCACCGCACGGACCGACGCGCCGGTCCTCGCCACCGTCACCTTCACGGTGAACGGCGAGCGGCGCACGCTGGACCTCGACACCCGCACCAGCCTGCTCGACGCGGCACGCGAGCACCTGCACCTGACCGGGTCCAAGAAGGGCTGCGACCATGGCCAGTGCGGCGCCTGCACGATGATCGTCGACGGGCGGCGCATCAATGCCTGCCTGACGCTCGCGATCATGCACCAGGGCGCCGAGATCACCACGATCGAGGGGCTCGGCCAGCTGGACCAGCTTCACCCGATGCAGGCCGCCTTCCTGGAACATGACGGCTTCCAGTGCGGCTACTGCACGCCGGGCCAGATCTGCTCCTCCGTCGGCATGCTGAACGAGGCCAAGGCCGGTTGGCCGAGCCACGTCACCGAGGATCTCGCCTCGACCCCGACGCTCAGTGACGCCGAGATCCGCGAGCGGATGAGCGGCAACATCTGCCGCTGCAGCGCCTACCCGAACATCGTCGCGGCGATCCGCGACACCGCCGCCAGCAACCTCTGAGGGGGCGGACATGAAGGCTTTCACCTACGAGCGTCCCGCCACGGTTCAGGACGCGGCCAAGCTCGCGGCCGAGCGGCCGAACGCCAAGTTCATCGCGGGCGGCACCAACCTGCTCGACCTCATGAAGCTGCAGATCGAGACGCCGGCCACGCTGATCGACGTGAACCGGCTGCCCCTCGACAAGGTTGAGGCCACGCAGGAGGGCGGCCTGCGTATCGGTGCGCTGGTGCGCAACTCCGACCTCGCCGCGGAGCCGCGGGTCCGGAAGGACTACGCCGTCCTGGCGAAGGCTCTGCTGGCCGGCGCCTCGGGGCAGCTGCGCAACAAGGCGACCACCGCCGGCAACCTGCTTCAGCGGACCCGCTGCTACTATTTCTACGACACGGCCATGCCCTGCAATAAGCGCGAGCCGGGTTCGGGCTGCGCGGCGATCGGCGGGTTCAACCGGATCATGGCGGTGGTGGGCGCCAGCGAATCCTGCATCGCCACCAACCCGTCCGACATGGCGGTCGCCATGCGGGCCCTCGACGCCACCGTCGAGACGATGGATCCGGCAGGTCAGACCCGACGGATCCCGATCGCCGACTTCCACAAGCTCCCCGGCGACACCCCGCAGATCGAGACCGACCTGCGCAAGGGCGAGATCATCACGGCCGTGACCCTGCCGAAGCCGGTGGCCGGCATGCATATCTATCGCAAGGTCCGCGACCGGGCGTCCTACGCTTTCGCGACCGTCTCGGTGGCGGCGGTGATCGCGGGCGCCGAGGGCGGCAAGCCGAGCGCTGCGCGGCTTGCCTTCGGCGGCCTGGCGCACAAGCCCTGGCGGGTGGCCGAGGCCGAAGAAGCCCTGGTCCGGACCGGCTCAGCGGATGAGGCCGCCGACGCGGTGCTAAAGGGTGCCCGCGGCTACGGCAGCAACGACTTCAAGATTCCGCTGACCCGGCGGACCCTGCGCGCCGTGGTGGCGCAGGCGACCCGCGCTTAAGCCCCCCGATCAAGGACCGTCCCCATGGAGATGAACCAGCCGATCGGCCGGACGCCCCTCGACGACCGCGCCGACGGGCTCGTCGGGAAGCCGCTCGACCGCGTCGAAGGGAAGCTCAAGGTCACGGGCCACGCCCCCTACGCGTACGAGACCCGGGCGCTGAAGAACCCCGCCTACGGCTTCATCGTGCCGGCGACGATCGCGGCCGGCACCATCACGTCGATCGACGCCGAGACCGCCCGCCGGGCGCCCGGCACGATCCTGGTCATGACCCACGAGAACGTCCCCGAGCAGGGCGAGAAGAAGGAGCAGGTCTGGCCGCAACTCCAGGGGACGAAGGTCACGTTCTATGGGCAGCCCGTCGCCTTCGTGGTAGCGGAGACCTTCGAGCAGGCCCGCGCCGCCGCGATGCTGGTGAAGGTCCGCTACGACGCGGCCAAGCCCAAGGGGCTGCTCAAGGACAACCTGGCGGCGGCCTACGAGCCGAAGCCCGTCAATTCGCCGCCGGATTCAAAGCTCGGCGACTTCGACGCCGCCTTCGCAGCCGCGCCGGTGAAGCTCGACGTGGAATACGTCACGCCCAACCAGATCCACGCGCAGATGGAGCCGCACGCCACGATCGCGTCGTGGGAGGGCGACGGCGTAGTGCTCTACACCGCCAACCAGATGCTGAACCGCGGTCAGAAGGCGCTCGGCTCGGTGCTCAAGCTGCCGCCCGAAAAGGTGCGGATCGTGAGCCCCTATATCGGCGGCGGCTTCGGCTCGAAGCTCCAGGCTCAGCCGGAGGCGACGCTCGCCGTGTTGGCCTCGAAGCTGATCCAGCGCCCCGTGAAGGTCGCGCTCACGCGGCAGCAGGAGTTCCACGTCGGGACCCACCGGACCGACACGATCCAGCGGATCAGGCTCGGTGCCGATCAGGACGGGCGGCTCTCGGCGATCAGCCATGAATCCTGGTCCGACACGGCCGAGGGCGACGGGTTCTTCGAGACGTCGGCCAACGTCACCCGGTCGCTCTACGCGGCACAGAACCGGATCACGCGCCATCGGCTCGTGAACCTCAACATGCCCATCGCCTCGTCGATGCGCGCCCCTGGCGAGGCCGTGGGCCAGCTCGCCTTCGAGTGCGCCATGGATGAGCTGGCCGAGCATCTGAAGGTCGATCCGATCGAGCTGCGGGTGCGCAACGAGCCGGCCGAGGATCCCGAGAAGAAAGTCCCGTTCTCCACCCGCCAGCTCGTGCCCTGCATGCGCGAGGGGGCGCGCCTGTTCGGCTGGGACAAGCGGCAGGCGGCGGGCAGCCGCCGCGACGGCAACTGGCTCGTGGGCATGGGCATGTCGGCCGCCGCCCGCCTCAACCCGCTGATGCCCTCCGCCGCCAAGGTCCGTCTCGGGCCGGACGGCGTGCTGGTGGTGCGCATGGCCATGACCGATCCCGGGACCGGCACCTATACGATCCTCACCCAGATCGCCGGCGAGATGCTGGGCCTGCCGCCCGAGCGGGTCCGCGTCGAGATGGGCGACACCGACTTTCCCTTCGCCTCGGGTTCCGGCGGCTCGTTCGGCGCTGCGTCGGCGGGCTCTGCCCTCTACGTCGCCTGCGACAACCTCCGGCAGGCCCTGCTCAAGGCCGGCGACCTTAACCCGGACGGGGCGGTGTTCCGCGACGGCGCGGTGACCTCGGGCAACCGGACGGAGTCGCTGACCGATCTCGCCCGGTCGGGCATGGAGGCCGCCGGTGAGATCAAGCCCGGCGAGATGAAGCAGAAGTTCTCGCAATACTCCTACGGTGCGCACTTCGCCGAGGTCGGGGTCGATGTCGATACCGGTGAGATCCGGTTGCGGCGGATGCTCGGGGTCTTCACCGGGGGGCGCATCCTCAACGCCAAGACGGCGCGCAGTCAGGCGATCGGCGGCATGACCTTCGGGGTCGGGGCGGCTCTG
>NZ_BACT01000665.1:0-14617 GCF_000333255.1 Methylobacterium sp. B1
GGGAGCGCCGGTCTCCGGAACGCCCTCGATGTCGGCGGCGAGTACGCCTACCGCCTGCGCGGCGAGACCCACACCTGGACGCCGGACACGGTGGCCACGCTGCAGCACGCGGTGCGCCTCAACGTGCCCGAGCGCTACCGGGAATATGCCGATCTTGTGAACCGCCAGGAGCACCAGCTCAAGACGCTGCGCGGCCTGTTCCGGATCAAGTCGGCCCCGGAGATCGGCCGTCAGCCGGTCCCTCTGGAGTCGGTCGAGCCGGCCTCCGAGATCGTCAAGCGCTTCGCCACCGGCGCTATGTCGTACGGCTCCATCTCCAAGGAGGCGCACGAGACGCTCGCCATCGCGCTGAACTCCTTCGGCGGCCGCTCGAACTCCGGCGAGGGCGGCGAGGAGGTCGAGCGGTTCAAGCCGCTGCCGGACGGGCGCTCGCGCCGGTCCTCGATCAAGCAGGTTGCGTCCGGCCGTTTCGGCGTCACGACGGAATACCTAGTCAATTCCGACATGATGCAGATCAAGGTCGCGCAGGGTGCCAAGCCCGGCGAGGGCGGCCAGCTGCCCGGCCACAAGGTCGACGCCAAGATCGCCAAGGTCCGCTACGCCACGCCGGGCGTCGGCCTGATCTCGCCGCCACCCCACCACGACATCTACTCGATCGAGGATCTGGCCCAGCTGATCTTCGACCTGAAGAACGTGAATCCGTCGGCGGACGTGTCGGTGAAGCTCGTTTCCGAGGTCGGTGTCGGCACGGTCGCGGCCGGCGTCGCCAAGGCGCGGGCCGACCACATCACGATCTCGGGCTTCGACGGCGGCACCGGTGCCGCGCCGCTGACCTCGCTCAAGCATGCGGGCGGGCCGTGGGAGACCGGGCTGGCCGAGACCCAGCAGACGTTGGTGCTCAACGGCCTGCGCGGGCGCGTCGCCCTCCAGGCCGACGGCGGTATCCGCACCGGGCGCGACGTGATCATCGCGGCCCTGCTCGGCGCCGACCAGATGGGCTTCTCGACGGCGCCGCTGATCGCCGCCGGCTGCATCATGATGCGCAAGTGCCATCTGAACACCTGTCCGGTGGGCGTTGCCACGCAGGATCCGGTGCTGCGCAAGCGCTTCAAGGGCACGCCCGAGCACGTGGTGAACTACTTCTTCTTCGTGGCCGAGGAGGTGCGCGAGATCCTGGCGTCGCTGGGCTTCACCAAGCTGGAGGAAGCGGTCGGACGCTCGGACCTGCTCGACAAGGTCGACGCCATCGCCCACTGGAAGGCGCGCGGGCTCGACTTCACCAAGCTGTTCCATCGGCCGAAGGTGGCCGAGGGCACGGCGATCCGCCACGTGGAGGTGCAGCATCACCCGATCGACACGGTCCTCGACCGTCGCCTGATCGCGGGTGCCCAGCGCGCCATCGAGACCGGCGAGCCCGTGGTCCTGACCGACACGATCCGGAATTCGGATCGGGCGACCGGAGCGATGCTGTCCGGCATGGTCGCCAAGGCGCATGGGCACGAGGGCCTGCCCGACGACACCATCGTGGTGAAGCTCGCCGGCACCGCCGGCCAGAGCTTCGGCGCCTGGGTGGCGGCCGGCGTGACCCTCGAGCTGACGGGCCACGGCAACGACTATGTCGGCAAGGGCCTGTCGGGCGGCAAGCTGATCATCCGGCCGAGCGACGCGCTGAAGTCGCCGCAGGACCGGACCATCATGGTCGGCAATACCGTGCTGTACGGGGCGATCGCGGGCGAGTGCTACATTCGCGGCTCTGCCGGCGAGCGCTTCGCCGTGCGGAACTCGGGCGCCATCACGGTGGTCGAGGGCATGGGCGACCATGGCTGCGAGTACATGACCGGCGGCGTGGTCGTTTCGATCGGCGAGACCGGGCGCAACTTCGCGGCCGGCATGTCGGGCGGTATCGCCTACGTGCTCGACGAGGACGGCTCGTTCTCGGCGCGCTGCAACCTGTCGATGGTCGATCTGGAGCCGGTCGAGGAGGAGGACGACCTGATGCGTCGCTTCCACCAGGACGGCGATCTGGAGACCAAGGGGCGGGTCGACATCCTGGCCGACATGTCCGGGCACGACGAGGAGCGGCTGACGCAGCTCATCACCAACCATCTCAAGTACACGGGCAGCCCCCGCGCCAAGGCGATCCTCGACGATTGGAGCGGCTACCGCACCAAGTTCGTGAAGGTCATGCCGGTGGAGTACCGCCGGGCGCTGCGCGAGATGGAGATGGCGCGGATGCCGGTGGCCGCGGAATAGGCGGACACCCGAACCGGGCGGTTCGCCGCCCGGTCACGCACGCATGATGTGAGACGACGCGGGCAGCGCAGTCACGGACTGGCCGGCCCAGGGGCGGACCAATGGGCAAGATCACAGGTTTCCTCGAGTTCGACCGGCAGGAGCAGAAGTACCAGCTCGCCGCCGACCGGGTCCGGCATTTCCGCGAATTCACGCTGCCGCTCGACGAGCACGACCTGACCAAACAGGCGGCCCGCTGCATGGATTGCGGCATCCCGTTCTGCCACGGCCCGACGGGCTGCCCGGTCCACAACCAGATCCCGGACTGGAACGACCTCGTCTTCCAGTCGGATTGGGAGGAGGCTGCGCGCAACCTCCATTCCACCAACAACTTCCCCGAATTCACCGGCCGCATCTGCCCCGCGCCGTGCGAGGAAGCCTGCACGCTGAATCTCGAGAACCAGCCCGTCGCCATCAAGACGATCGAGCAGGCGATCGCCGACCGGGCCTGGAACATGGGCTGGGTCAAGCCCGAGCCCGCGGAGACCCGCACCGGCAAGCGCGTCGCCATCGTCGGCTCCGGTCCCGCGGGCATGGCGGCGGCGCAGCAGCTCGCCCGGGTCGGTCACGACGTCCATGTCTTCGAGCGCGAGCCGAAAGCCGGCGGCCTGCTGCGCTACGGCATCCCCGACTTCAAGATGGAGAAGCGGCACATCGACCGGCGCGTGCGCCAGATGGAGGCCGAGGGCGTCGTCTTCCACTACAACCAGAACATCGGCGTGACGAAGTCGGTGGACGAGCTCAAGGCCGAGTTCGACGCCGTGATGTTCTGCGGCGGCGCCGAGGATCCCCGCAACCCGCAGCTCCCGGGACAGGAGCTGGAGGGCGTTCACTACGCGATGCCTTATCTCGTCCAGTCGAACCGCCGGGTCAGCAGCGAGCCGATGCGCGGCAACGGCGAGCTGCCGATCCTGGCGGGCGGCAAGAACGTGGTCGTCATCGGCGGCGGCGACACCGCCTCCGATTGCGTCGGGACGGCGTTCCGCCAGGGTGCCCTGTCGGTGACGCAGCTCGACATCCGCCCCCGTCCACCCGAGCGGGAGGACAAGCTGACCGTCTGGCCGTACTGGCCGACGAAGATGCGGACCTCGTCCAGTCAGGCCGAGGGGGCGGAGCGCGAGTTCCAGGCCGCGACGCTCCGGCTCCAGGGCAACAAGAAGGGCCAGCTCACCGGGGTGGTCTGCGCCCGGGTCGACGCCAAGCGTCAGCCGATTCCCGGCACCGAGTTCGTCCTGCCCGCCGACCTCGTCTTCATGGCGATCGGATTCGCCGGCTCGGTCCAGAAGGGTCTCCTGGAGCAATCCGGAATCGGCGTGAGCAAGCGCGGCAACGTCGAGGCCAACGAGGACGACTACCAGACCTCGGATCCGAAGATCTGGGCGGCGGGCGACATGCGCCGCGGCCAGTCCCTGGTGGTCTGGGCTATTCGTGAGGGACGTCAGGCGGCGCGCGCCATCGACGAGACCCTGATGGGCGCGAGCGTCCTGCCGCGCTGAGGCCGACCGAGAGAGAGGCGCGCCCGGCTCAGCCGGGCGGCCAGCGGAAATCGTCGGCGCGGCCGGGCTGCGGCATGGGGGCGTTTCCGCGCAGCAGCGTCCGCTCCACGGTGCCGAGGTTGTCCGGCTCGCGCGGCCGCCCGTTCAGGAGGGCGCCGCCGGGCGAGACCTCCATGCGGCTTAGCGGGACCACAGGTCCGGCCGCGGGCTTGACCGGAAGCGCCGGCACACCGGGGGGTTCCGGCAGGCTCGGCAGCATGGCGGTGATCTGGCGATCGATCGCCGCGGTGTCGGTTGCCGGCGCGGGCCCGTCGAGGCTGGGCCCCGAGGTCGAGGACGGCGCCGTCGGCGCAACGGTTGCGGTGGGCGAAGGCTCGGCCGATCCCGGCACGGTGCCCATGAGGCGCTTCAGCTCGACATCGGCGAAATGCGCGAGCTTGCGGTCACCCGCTTTGGTGAAGTGGACACCGTCCGCGGTGCGCAGCTTGGCGATCTGTCCTTCCGGATCCGGTCCCGACGCCGCGTACCGGTCCCGATCGTCGACGAAGCCCGGCCAGATATCGACATAGGTGCCGCCGGCCTTGGTCACGCTGTCGCGCACGATCTCGTTCAGCGATGCGAGATCGCGGCTCAGCGATTCGCTCTGCATCGGCGGCAATCCGACCCAGATCAGCGGGATCCTGCGATCGACGAACACCTTCACCAGCGCTTCGACCCGTGCGCGATAGAGGGCACGCCAGCGATCCGTCAGCGGATCGACCGTCTCGTCCCCGTCGCGGATCGGCTGCCGATCGTTGGCGCCCATCATCACGAAGGCGTAGCGCACTTTCGCGTTGCTCTGGAGATAGTCCTGGGCAACCTTTGGCCAGTCGACCACGTCCTTGCGTACGAGGCCGCTGTCGCCTTTGGCACGGTCGATCACGGCGACGTCGGCATTGTCCTCGAAGACGTCGTCGAGGCCCTTCGCGAGATGGTCGGCCAGGGAATCGCCGAACACGGCGATCTGGACGTTCGGCTCGGTCTTGGCGACGGCCGGCTTCGGCGGCGTCGGCGCCCGCGCCGGGCGGACCCGCCGTTTCACCGCGGGAGCCGGTCGTTGTGCCTCCCCGGTCGCGTAGGGGGGACGTGAGCGTGGCGCCCGGTAGGTGCGCTCCGGCTGTGGCGCCACCGGCTGCGGCCTGTCCTCCCAGGGCCAGTAGAACTGGCGCGGCGCCTCCTGCTGCGGCGCATATCGCGGTTGGCGCCCGTATGTGCCGTCGTCACGGTAATACGCATCCCGTGGCCGACGCCGCGGCGGAGCCTCGTAATAGGTGCCGCCGCCGGGCTGCTGATAGCTGTCGCCCCATTGCGCGCGGGCCGGTCCCCCGCCGAGGACGGACAGACCGGCGAGCCCCAGCAGGGCCGCGAGGCCGAGGAGCAACGGGCGTTCCGAGTGACGCCGACGAGCGACTACCATGCGCATCCCGTACGCTGTACGCCGAACCCAACCCGTTCGGAACGCGCACAGTATAGGTGGAAGCTGACGGCGGGTCTAAACCTCTCGCGGGGATCAGCGTCGCGGCGACGCCGGCTGTCCCGTGACCCGGCTGAGCAGGGCCGGCGTGGCATAGCCGTCAGCCGGCAATCCGACGCTGATCTGATAGCGGCGCACCGCCTCACGCAGCTTCGGGCCGGCGCGGCCATCCGTCGGACCGTCGTAGAAGCCGGCGGCCGCCAGACCGGTCTGCAGGGCCCGAAGGCCCGGCCCGTCGAGGCGCGCCCCTGCGGCCGGCCAGGGAGCCGCCAGCGGTGGTCCGCCGCCGAGACGGTCCGCGAGGTGGCCCACGGCCAGAGCGTAGGAATCCGAGGTGTTATAGCCTCGGATCACCTCGAAATTGTCGGTGATCAGGAAGACCGGGGCGCCGAGGCCCCCGGGCAGGAACAGGCTGGCCCGGCCGCGGCCGGGCAGAGGTTTCCCGTCCGTGCGGGCAACGCCGCGCTCGGCGAACGAGCCGAGCTCGTCGCTGTATCGGCTCAGGTCGAAATCTTTCGGCAGGCGCACCTCGTAGCCCCAGGACAGGGCCGGATCCCAGCCGAGATCCTTGAGGTAGGCCGCGATCGAGGCGAGCGAATCCGCCGCGCTGGCCCAGATGTCGCGCCGCCCGTCCCCGTCGAAATCGACCGCATGTGCCAGATAGGTGGAGGGCAGGAACTGGACCTGGCCCATGGCCCCGGCCCAGCTGCCGCTCATCCGGTCGGGCGTGATGTCGCCGCGCTGCAGGATCGTGAGAGCGGCGAGGAGTTCGTCGCGAAACAGCGTGCCGCGGTGGCGCGCCGCGGCCAGAGTCGCCAGTGCCCGGATGGTGGGAACGCTGCCCGCGCTGGCCCCGAAATCCGATTCGACGCCCCAGAACGCCGTGACCATCGGCCCCGGTACGCCGAAGCGGGTTTCGATGGCCTGGAGGGTCGTCGCGACGGCCGCGGCACGGGCGCGTCCGCGCGCGATGCGTCCGGGGGAGACGGCGCCGACGAGGTAGTCCCAGACGGGCCGGACGAATTCGCTCTGGCGGCGCGTATGCGCCAGGATGCCGGGGTCCGGGCCGGTGATTCCGCGGAATGCCGCGTCGAAGGTCTGCGCGGAGACGCCCCGCGCCGCCGCGTCCGGTCGGAGCGCTGCCACGAAGGCCTGGAAGGTATCTTCGGCGCGGACCTCTCCCGCGGCGAGACAGGCCGCCGCGGCGAGCAGCCCTCTGCGAGACATCATTCGGTCAGATCCGGTTGCGCGTTTCCAGGCGCTCCTCCCAGGCCAGGGCCTGAGCGACGATGGCGTCCAGATCGTCATGCCGGGGCTGCCAGCCCAAACGCTCGCGGATCAACGCGCCCTCGGCCACGATCCGGGCCGGATCTCCCGCACGACGCGGGCAGAGCCTGACCTCGAAGTCGCGGCCGGATAGACGCTTCACGACCTCGATGACCTCAAGCACGGAGTAACCGCGGCCATAGCCGCAATTCAGCGTCAGGCTGTCGCCGCCCGACCGGAGGTGGTCGAGGGCCAGACGATGCGCTTCGGCGAGGTCCGAGACCTGGATGTAGTCGCGCAGGCAGGACCCGTCGGGGGTCGGGTAATCGGTCCCGAAGACGTCGAGCCGCGCGCGCTGCCCCCGCGCCGCCTGCGTGGCGACCTTGATGAGATGGGTGGCATTCGGCGTCGACTGGCCGGACCGACCCTCAGGATCCGCGCCGGCCACGTTGAAATAGCGCAGAATGACGTACGAGAAGCCGTGCGCGGCCGCGGCATCGGCGATCATCCATTCGCTCATCAGCTTCGAGCGGCCGTAGGGATTGATCGGCTTCAGTGGCAGGTCCTCGGGAACCGGCACGACCTCGGGCTCCCCGTAGACGGCTGCGGTCGAGGAGAAGATGACGTGCCGGACGCCGGCCCGCACGGAGGCCTCGACCAGCGATCGGGTCTTGACCGTGTTGGACAGGTAGTAACCTAACGGATCGGCCACCGAGTCGGGCACGACGATCTTGGCGGCGAAGTGGGCGAGGGCATCGATCCGATGCTGAAGGATCGTCTGCGTGACAAGGGCTTGGTCGGCCACGTCTCCGACCACGAGCTTGACGCCCTCCGGAACCGCCCAGTCGAAGCCGGTGGACAGATCGTCCAGGACGATCACCTCCTCATGGCCCGCATCGAGCAGCGCCAGCACCATGTGGCTGCCGATGTAGCCGGCACCGCCCGTAACCAGAACCGCCATGACCCCCCACCCTGACGCCGTCCCGCCGAGCCTGATTACGCGATTGCAGACGGGAAATTTACGCTCCGCTGCTTCATACTATCGACGTAGAACCCTTGCGACGGCTCGCGTTAAGCTATCTCACTGACGGCACCGCCGACCACGTCGCTCCATCCTGTTCCGGGGTTACCGTTTGATGAAACCGATCCGCAAGGCCGTCCTGCCCGTCGCGGGCCTTGGCACGCGCTTCCTGCCAGCCACGAAGGCGGTCCCGAAGGAAATGCTCACGGTCGTGGACCGGCCGGTCGTGCAGCATGTCGTCGACGAGGCCCGTGAGGCGGGGATCGAACACTTCATCTTCGTGACCGGTCGCGGCAAGGCCGTGATCGAGGATCATTTCGACATGGCGTTCGAACTCGACCACACGCTCCAGGAGCGGGGGAAGACGGCCGCCTATGAGGAACTGAAGAAGGACCTGCCGAAGGCGGGCCAGACGAGTTTCACCCGGCAGCAGGCCCCGCTGGGCCTGGGCCATGCGGTGTGGTGCGCCCGGGAGATCGTCGGCGACGAGCCCTTCGCGGTCCTGCTCCCCGACATGCTCAGCCGCGGCTGCATGAAGCAGATGCTGTCCGCCTATGAGCGCCACGGTGGCAACATCATCGCCGTCGAGGAGGTGAAGCCGGAGGAAACGCATCAGTACGGGATCGTGAGCGTCGGCGAGACCTACGGTCAGTCATTCCAGATCACCGGCATGGTCGAGAAGCCCAAGCAGGGCACGGCGCCCTCGAACTTCATCATTTCCGGCCGATACATCCTGCAGCCCGAGATCTTCGGTATACTCGAGCATGGCAAGAAGGGCGCTGGCGGCGAGATCCAGCTTACCGATGCCATGATCGACCTGATGGAGACGCAGGCGTTCTACGGCATGCGCTACGAGGGCCGGACCTACGACACCGGCTCGAAGCTCGGTTTCCTCACGGCCAATCTCGCCTACGCCCTCGATCGGGACGACCTCGCGGGGCCGCTGAAGGCTGAAATCGAGAAGCTCCTGAAGTGTCAGGGCTAAGGCGCGCTATTTCCGCGGCGGCCGAACCGCACAGATCCAGGCCCCGACCGGCGAACGCGGTGATCGGGGCCGATCGCTCACCCGGAGGCAGCGTGGGCGTCTTGCGTCCGTCGCACGCGGTTCAGGTATGCGCGCAGAGCAGCGGGATCCGACGATTTGCCCTTGCTTCTTGTGCGGCGCACTTTAATTTGTGCGTTGCGGGATCGCGATGGCGTCGCGGTCCTGCTGCCCTTCTTGGGCGTTTCCTCCCTAGACTTCGGGCCGCTCCTTCGGGAGTGGCCTTTTTTCTGTCTGGTCCTCCCGCATCCGTCTCCGCCGAACGTCCCGGCGCGATCGCTATTCCGCGGCGATTTGGCGCGGAACGACCTCCGCGAGATCTCGCGCGACCTCGACGATCACGGCGCGCAAGGCTCCGACCAGGGCCGGAAAGCCCGGCGTCGTCGCGAGGCTGACCTCGTTCATGTAGAGGCCGCGGTTGACCTCAATCTGGAGCGCGTGGCGATCCAGGTTCGGCTCGCCATAATGCTCCGTGATGAACCCGCCCGCGTAGGGCTTGTTGCGCACCACGCGAAAACCCCGAGCCCGGAACGCGGCCTCGAACCCGTCGATCAGCGCGGGCGCGCAAGCCGTGCCATACCGGTCACCCAGCACCACGTCGGCCTTCATCTCCGGGTCGCGGCCCAGGCTCGATGAGGGCATCGAGTGGCAGTCGATGAGCATGCAGCAACCATGCGCGCGCGCCGTGCGCTGGATGAGGCTGCGCAACGCGCGGTGATAGGGCTTGTACAGGCCCTCGATCCGGGCGGTCGCCTCGGCCACGGGCAGTCGCCGGGCGTAGATTTCCTGACCGTCTGCGACGACGCGCGGGACCGTCCCGAGGCCGCCGGCCACGCGCATCGACCGGGTGTTGGCGAAGGGCGGCAGGCGCCCGTCGAACATGCGGGGGTCGAGCTCGTACGGCTCGCGGTTCACGTCGAGGAAGGCGCGGGGGAAGTTGGCCCGCAGCAGCGGCGCGCCCAGTTCGACGACGGGCGCGAACAGGCGCTCGACATAGGCGTCCTCGGAGCGACGCAGCGCCAGGGCGTCGAGCCGCGAGGCTGCGATGAAGTCTGGGGGGTAGACGGCTCCAGAATGACCGGTATTGAAGACGAAGGGCAGGGTGTGCGCCGCGGGCTCGTCGACCGCAAAGGCCGGGGCAAATCCGAAGGCGTCTGGCTGTACCGGTTCGGATGCAGTCATCGGTTGGTGGACACCCCGGCGGTTGAACGAGGACGGCAGGTGCTCACTGTGGTGCGCGATCGACCGCCTGTCCACTCCGTGCCGGCGACTGGGGCAGTCGCCCGTGAGACACGCGGCTCCCGCTGCGCGCTCCATCCTAACACCTTGTTTACCATCGCCTCCCTTTATGGGATCAACTTCTCGACTCGAAGGCTCGGATCCGGCCGATGAAAATCCTGCTGGCGGAAGACGACAACGACATGCGCCGGTTTCTGGCCAAGGCGCTGCAGAATGCGGGCTATGATGTCCTGTCCTTCGACAACGGCCTCTCGGCCTACAATCGGCTGCGCGAGGAGCCGTTCGAGCTGCTGCTGACCGATATCGTGATGCCCGAGATGGACGGTATCGAACTGGCCCGCCGGGCCACCGAGCTCGATCCCGATATCAAGGTGATGTTCATCACCGGCTTCGCAGCCGTGGCCCTCAACCCGGATTCCAAGGCTCCGAAGGACGCGAAGGTCCTGTCGAAGCCCTTCCACTTGCGCGATCTCGTGAACGAGGTCGAAAAACTGCTGGCTGCCTGAGCCGGCCGCGGAGCCCCCGGCATGGCGCGACCGAGTTTGCCTGTGGCGACACGGGCATAGGCAAGTCGCGTCCCGCACTCCTATATGGCGGGAGTTCACGGTCGGGACGACGTTCGCGATGCAGCCGGTCACAATTTACACCACGGGCTGGTGTCCCTACTGCTCGGCGGCCAAAAGCCTGCTGAAGGAAAAGGGCGTGGCCTTCCAGGAGATCGACGTCGAGCGCGCGCAGGGTGCTCGAACCGCGATGGTCGAGCGCGCGGGCGGCCGTACGAGCGTGCCTCAGATCTTCATCGGTGCCACGCATGTCGGCGGCTGCGACGACCTGTACGCCCTCGACCGGGCGGGCAAGCTCGACCCGCTGCTCAAGGACACGGCCGATGCCTGAGGTCCGCTTCACGGCCGCCTGCGTGCAGATGCGGTCGGGGCGCGATCCCGCGGCGAACCGCGACGCGGCCGTGGCGGGTGTGCGCGAAGCGGCGTCCCGGGGCGCGGCCTACGTGCAGACTCCCGAGATGACATCCCTGGTAGAGCGGAGCCGCGAGCGCCTGTTCGCCCACGTCACCGCCGAGGAGCAGGACCAGACCCTGGCGGCCCTCCGCGAGACCGCGCGCCAGACCGGCACGGTCGTTCAGATTGGCTCGATCGCAGTCCGGTCCGGCGACAAGATCGCCAACCCGGCCTTCNTGATCGGCGCGATGGGCGCGATCCTGGCGTCCTACGACAAGCTGCACCTCTTCGATGTCGACCTGCCGAGCGGCGAGCGGTGGCGGGAATCCGCCACGTATTCCGGAGGTGCCTGCGCGGTCCTCGCCGAGACGCCGTGGGCCACCCTCGGCCTGACGATCTGCTACGACATCCGTTTTCCCGCCCTGTACCGCGCCCTCGCCGAAGCGGGCGCGGACGTGCTGACGGCACCCGCCTGCTTCACCCGTCAGACCGGGGAGGCCCATTGGCACGTCCTGCAGCGGGCCCGCGCCATCGAGACCGGCGCCTTCGTGATCTCGGCGGCGCAGGGCGGCCTGCACGAGGACGGGCGGGAAACCTACGGCCATTCGCTGATCGTCGATCCCTGGGGCCGGGTGCTGGCCGATGCCGGCGGGGCCGAGCCCGGGATCATTCTGGCGGAGATCGACCTCGCGCAGGTCGCCGAGGCCCGGGCCCGCATCCCCTCGCTGCAGCACGGTCGGCCCTTCACCATCGAGCGCGTCTCTTCCCAGGCTCAAGCGGCGCATCAGGCAGCACAGCAAGCGACAGAATGATCCGCTACAGTCTCGTCTGCGAGGCCGGACACGGCTTCGAGAGCTGGTTCCCGTCCTCCGACTCCTACGACACGCAGGTCGAACGCGGGCTCGTGACGTGCCCGGTCTGCGACAGCGCCAAGGTCAGCAAGGCCCTGATGGTGCCGAGCGTCGCCCGCACGGATCGGGCGCGCGCACCCGCGCCGCCCGCGAAGGCGGAGGCGGAAGCGCCGGTGACCATGGTCGCCGAGCCGGAGCGTCAGTTGCGGGCGATGCTGCGCGCGCTCCGGGAGCATGTGGTGGCCAATGCCGAGCACGTCGGCGCGCGCTTTCCCGAAGAGGCGCGCAGGATCCATTACGGGGAGACCGAGGGCCGTTCGATCTATGGCGAGGCGACCCCCGCGGAGGCGCGCGCGCTGATCGACGAGGGCATCGAGGTGGCGGCGATCCCGGTCCTGCCGGACGACCGGAACTGAGCGGATACCAGACCCGCCCCGAGCCTCAGGGCCGCAGGGCGGCGGTCCCCGCGAACGACGCCAGCACAGCCGAGACAAGGGCACTCCAGCCGGCGAGCGAGATCCCGGCCACCCGCAGCGCCGCCACGGAGCAATCGACGACCTTCGTGGTCTGGAGCGCGTTGAGGAAGTCGGCGACCTGGCCCGGATTCGTCCCGGTGCCGCCCCCGCAATCGGCCGGCCCCGGCCAGAAGCCCCATTCCGCGCCGGCGTGGTAGACCCCGATGCCGGCGCCGTAGAGGAGGCCGAGGGCGGCCAGCCCGAGGGCGATCCGTGCCAGGCGCTCCGGCAGGAACAGGGCCAGAAGGCCCAGGGGGATCGCGGCGTAATAGGGCAGCCGCTCTGTCAGGCAGAGCTTGCACGGCGCGTAACCGTATCCGTACTGCAGAACGAGCGCGGCTCCGACGGTGAGGGCGGAAGCGATTGCCAGCCAGAGGCCAGCGGTCTTGAGGCGCAGGGCGGCCGCCGTATTCATCGCTACAGGATCACCTTGAAGAGCAGGAAGCCGAGGACGATGACGGCGACGGAGATCGCCGCAACCGCGTTGAGGTGCCGGTCGAGCACGGCCCGAATCTGGACGCCGTAGCGTCCAAGCAATCCGGCCAGGATGAAGAAGCGGGCGCCGCGGGTCACGATCGACAGAACCGTGAACCAGAACAGGCTGTAATGGGCGAAGCCCGAGGTGATCGTGACGAGCTTATAGGGGATCGGCGTGAGTCCCTTCAGCAGGATCACCCAGTGGCCGTAGCGCGCGTAGGAATCCTGGAAGGTCGCGGCCGAGTTCTGCAATCCGTAGAGACGGATGAGCCATTCCCCGAGGGAATCGAACAGGAGGGCCCCGATCGCGTAGCCCACGAGTCCGCCGATGACCGAGGCGACGGTGGTGATCGTGGCGTAGAGCCAGACCCGGTCCGGTCGGGCGACCGCCATGGGCACCAGCATCGCGTCCGGCGGAACCGGGAAGAAGGAGCTTTCGGCGAAGGCCACAGCGCCGAGCGCATAGGGCGCGGACGGCCTGTCGCTGAGGGCCAGGATCCACGCGTACAGCCGGCGGAGCATGCAAGGTCCCGAAGTGAGCGATCGGTCGCCCTTTGAGCATAGGCGTCCCGCCTTGGCCAGATCGGCGCCCACCGCAAAAACAACACTTGGCCGGACCCGCCGACCTATGCGAAGAGCCCTCCGTACGCGGGTATGGCGGAACTGGTAGACGCGGGCGACTCAAAATCGCCAGCCGCAAGGCGTGGGGGTTCGATTCCCTCTACCCGCACCATGGCCATCCGGCGATCGTGCGGCCTATCCCGTCCGGCGGCTCCATGAGGAGCGACCCGATGTCCGCGCGGATCCTGTCGACGCGCGAAGTTCGGTCGCCCTGATCTCCTGATCGCTGCCCCCTATCTGTGCTGCAACGCGGCCGGCTTGGCCGTCCTGCGGAGCGGAGTAGGCACTTGAACGAGCGTGGGATCGTCGCGGTTCTCGGCGCGGGCATGGCCGGCGCAGCTGCGGCACGCCACCTTGCCGAGGCGGGCCTGCGGGTGCGGGTGTTCGACAAGGGGCGCGGCGTCGGCGGTCGGATGGCAACCACCATCGTGAGGGACGACAAAAAGGCGCCGGCCTGTTCGGCCGGCGCCAGTCGGAGGTCACCACGCGGCGGCGCGGGGGAGGGGCCCCGCGCCAGGAGGAGCCGGCCTCAGCCGTCCTTCTTGTTGAGCGAGACCGCCACGAACCGGGTCTGGCCCTTGCCGCTCTTCACCCGCATCAGCACGGCTTTGCGTCCGCTCGACTCGGCCGCCCGGATCTGCGTCGCCACATCCGACGGACGGGACACGCTCTGGCCGCCGACATCGAGGATCACGTCACCCGCCTCGATACCCTTGGCGGCAGCCGGCCCGTCGGGATCGACCTGCACCACCGCGACACCCTGATCCGACAGGCCGACATCGCCGGCCGGAGCGAGCTGCAGGCCGAGCCGCGGCTGGCCGTTGCTCGAATCCTCGTCACGGCTCGCCATCTTGGTGCCGTCGGTCGGCATCGTGCCCAGCGTCACCGTGGCGGTGTCGGACTTGCCGCCGCGCAGGTAGCTCAGCTCGACCTTGGCGCCGGGCTTCATGCCGGCGATCCTGCGCGACAGCTCGCGGGCGCTGTCCACCGTATCGCCGTTGACCTTCTCGATCACGTCACCGGCCTTCAGCCCGGCCTTGGCCGCGGGGGTGCCGTTCTCGGCATGGTCGACGAGCGCGCCCTTGGCCTTGTCGAGGCCCAGGCCCTCGGCGATGTCCTGCGTCACGGGCTGGATCTGGACGCCCAGGTAGCCGCGGGCGACCTTGCCGTCGGTCCGGAGCTGATCGACCACCGCCTGAACGGTCTCGGCCGGGATCGCGAAGGCGAGGCCGACGCTGCCGCCCGACGGGGACGCGATGGCGGTGTTGACGCCGACGACCTCGCCGTTGACGTTGAAGGTCGGGCCGCCTGAGTTGCCCTTGTGATGG
>NZ_BACT01000664.1:0-289 GCF_000333255.1 Methylobacterium sp. B1
CGTCTGCGGGGCGACGAGCTTCGCGACGCTGATCGCGTAGCGTCCCTCGGGGCGCGTGACAGGCCCGTGGAGATCGGCTTCGCCGTCCAGGGTCCCCGAAAGGGCGAGGCTCGGCGCGGCGATCCGGGCGAGCGACAGGGGTAGCGACCGGATCGCCACCCGCAGGTCGAGAGCCTGCCCGACACGGCCCGCGGCCGTGATGCGACCCGCGCCCGCCGCGATGGACAGGCCGTCGATCACGGCGCCGCCGTCCCGAAGCGTGATCGCCGCCGGCCCGGTGAGGGCGAAG
>NZ_BACT01000663.1:0-2323 GCF_000333255.1 Methylobacterium sp. B1
GGGGAAGCTGCCCCGGGGCTTCAACGTCGGAGCCGCCGGACGCAAGAACAAGAAACCCGTCGCCCACTGGGCTTCGCTCGGCGTGACCCGCGTGGACGGGCGCCCGCTCTCGGGCGAGGGCCCGGCCGGGATCATCGCACCCGCCGGCATCGACGGCCCGGCCTTCCTGGTGACCAAGAACTTCGACGCGATCTACTCCTACAACGCCGCCGAGTCGTACGGTCTCGCCATCGCGGTCCTCTCCGACCGGCTGCGCGGCAAGCCCGGCGTCCAGGCCGCTTGGCCGACCGACGACCCGCCCCTGTCCCGGGCCGAGCGGCGCGATCTCCAGACCCGGCTGGCCGCCCGCGGCTACGATGTCGGCGAGCCGGATGGCAAGGTCGGCCAGAAGACGCGCGATGCCATCAAGGACGTGGAGCGCCGGCTCGGGATGACGCCCACGGGCCGTCCCGGCGGCAAGGTGCTGGAGGCGTTGCGCGGCGGGTGAGACGGCGGCTGATCACGTCGGGCTCCCCGTTCGAGCGGGACTACGGCTACTCCCGGGCGGTGGTCGACGGGGACACCGTCTACCTGTCCGGGACGACCGGCTACGACTACGCCACGATGACCATGCCCGAGGGGGCCGCCGCGCAGGCCGAGGCCTGCTGGCGCACGATCCGCTCGGTGCTCGCGGAGGCCGGAACAGATCTCGCCGGCATCGTGCGCGCCACCTATTACGTCATCGACCGGGACGACGCCGAGGCCGTGCTGGCGGTCTGCGGCCGGGTGCTGGCCGATGTCCGGCCGGCCGCCACGATCCTGGTCGTGGCGGGTCTTCTACGCCCCGAGATGCGCGTCGAGATCGAGGTCACCGCGCGGACCCGGTAGCGGCGCCCCGATCGCGCCGACGACGGCGAGCGGCCCCCGCATGCCGTTCCGCCGGGCCGCAGCGCCATCCGATCCTCCGACCCGATCATCTCCGCCGCGCCCGCATTGCGGCCGCGCCCGTCCCGGGTGCCGGGGGCATTCGACCCGTCCATTGCTGGGGTGCAGGTGCGGTTCGCCGGGGCGATCTCAGGTTCTGTCGTCGCTGGCGGCAGCCCATCCGTGCGGCCGGCATGCGCCATGTCAAAAGCAACGGCATCGTCGCCTCATCTGCAGATCTCGGTCGTTCAACTTGTAGGCCATGATCTTGATCTGCGCGCTTCTGTTGACATGAGCAATCGAATTTATCAGATCATGCCGCGGTATCGCTGGATTTGGCGATCTGCGGGAATTTATTATGCGCATTCGATTTTTCAGCGTAAGTCTGTTTCGTCGTATGATAGCGCAAATTGTACTCACCGTATTGATCGTTTCAGCCATTGGCGCTGGCGGATTGCGATTGTATTACGAGGAAATGCTGTCCGAGCGGCTTCAATCCCTGCGCGCGATCACGGAGCTGTTCACCACCTACGCACAAAACCTTGAGTCCCGGGTCAGAAGCGGCGCCCTGACCCGCGAAGCCGCCCTGGCGGAACTTGCCGAGACGGCCATGGCCATGCGCTTCGACAACGGCACGAACTACGTCGCCATCTACGCGATGGACGGTACGGCTCTGGCGGTTCCCGACCGCAGGCTTGTCGGCAGCAACCAGCTGGACGCCCGGGTCAACGGGGTGCGCGTGGCCGGGACGCTGATCGATCTGCTGAAGACCTCCGACACGGCCCTGACGACGTATCAGTATCCGCGACCCGGCCGCGAGGGTCTGTACCTGAAGACCACACGCGCCGTCAGGTTCACGCCCTGGAACATCATGATCGCGGCCGGGACCTATACCGACGACATCAAGGACGCTTTCCTGTCGCTCGCTCTGGCGGCAAGCGGCCTGCTTCTCGGGGTTGGCGCCCTCGGCGTGCTCGGCTCGGTCCTGATCGGGCGCGGCATCACGCGTCCGCTCGACCGGCTCGGCCGCCGGATGCAGGCCCTCGCCCAGGGCGACGTGACGGGCTCGATTCCCGGGCTCGATCGGACGGATGAGATCGGGCAGATGGCCCGAACCGTGGAGGTCTTCCGCCAAGCGCTGATCGTCAAGGCCGAGATGGATCGGACGGCGGCGCAGGAAGCGGCGGCCAAGGCCCAGCACGTGCAGAGGCTCGACGTGCTCACCCGGGCGTTCGAGGCCGATGCCGGAGCCCTCATGACGGGCGTCTCCGCGGCCGCTGCGCAGATGCAGGCGACCGCCGAGGCCATGGCACGGCGGGCCTCCCGCACGAGTGTCCGGGCCACGCATGTGGCGGGGGCCGCGCAGGAGACCGCCGGGAGCGTGCAGAGCGTCGCCGCCGCCACCGAGGAGATGGCGGTC
>NZ_BACT01000662.1:0-3682 GCF_000333255.1 Methylobacterium sp. B1
GGGACCCGGTTCGAGCGGGCCGGGCAGGCGGTCGCCGCGTCCTACGCGCAGGACGTGTCGGATGAGTTCATGCGGCCCGCGATCATCGGCGACTATGCCGGCATGCGGGACGGCGACGGCCTGCTGTGCTTCAACTTCCGCGCCGATCGGACCCGGCAGATCCTGGAGGCGCTCCTCGACCCGGCCTTCGCGGGATTCGACCGCACGCGGACGGTCCGGTTCGCCGCCGCCCTGGGGATCGTCCAGTACAGCGTCGAGATCGACGCCTTCGCCGAGACCCTGTTCGGCCCCCTCGACCTGCCCAACGGCCTCGGCGAGACCGTAGCCCGGGCCGGCCGCACGCAGTTGCGCATGGCCGAGACCGAGAAGTACCCGCACGTCACCTACTTCATGAACGGCGGCCGCGAGGACCCGTTCGCGGGGCAGGACGCGGTCCTCGTGCCCTCGCCCAAGGTCGCAACCTACGACCTGCAGCCGGAGATGTCGGCGCCGGAACTCACCGATCGCGCCGTGGAGGCGATCGGCTCCGGGCGCTACGACCTCATCATCCTGAACTTCGCCAATCCCGACATGGTCGGCCATACCGGCAGTCTCGCGGCCGCCGTGAAGGCGGTAGAGACCGTCGACACCTGCCTCGGCCGCGTAGTCGAGGCGGTGACGGCGCAGGGCGGGGCGCTGCTGGTGACCGCCGACCATGGCAATTGCGAGATGATGCGCGATCCCGAGACCGGGGAGCCCCACACCGCCCACACCCTCAACCCGGTCCCGGCCCTGCTCATCGGCGTCGACGGCGTGTCCCTGGCCGACGGCCGCCTGGCGGATGTGGCGCCCACCCTCCTCGACCTGATGGGGCTCGACCAGCCGGCCGAGATGACCGGCGCGTCGCTGATCCGGAAGCGGGGCGCGGGCTGAGGGCCGGGGCCGGCGGCACGCCGCCTGCACGGCCCGGGCTGTCATGCCCGCCGTCCCTGCGTTACGTCCCGCCACGAAGCCGGTCTGTCCCAGCGTGGTGCGAGGTCGTGGTGCGTGTGACCGGTTCTAGGACATGATCGCCCGACACAGCCTGATCTATGTCGGCTCCCGGGGCTTCGCGGCAGCCCTGAACATGGCCTCCGTGGCGGTGTTCACGCGGCTCGCGCCGGTGGAGAGCTACGGCACCTACCTCTACGTCCTGTCCTGGTCGCTGGTGCTCTACGGGGCGACCTGCCAGTGGCCGAAATTCGCGTTCTTCGCCCTCTACGACGAGGCGCGCGAGCCCGCGCAGGTCGGCACCGTGGTGCGGATCCTGGGCGGCACGCTGCTGCTCGCGGGGCTCGGGAGCGCGCTGGCCGCCGGCCTCGGGCTGATGTCGGCGCGGATGGCGGCCGCGATCCTGGCGCTCGCCTTCGGGAGCACCCTGTTCGAGGGCTCCACCGAGATCGCCCGGACGCGCCTCCGGGCCGGGGCGGTGGCAGCCTCGGTGATGAGCCGGGCCGTCCTGATCCTCGCCCTCGGCAGCCTCGCGCTGCATCTCTCGCAGGATCCGCTGCATCTCGCCTTCGCGGTGGCGGCCGCCAACGTCCTGGCCTCGCTCCCCGCCGCCGCCACGATCGCGCCGATGATGCCCGGCCGCGGCAGCCGGGCCGAGGCCCTGCGGCTCTTCGCCTATGGCTGGCCGCTGGTCCTGTCCTTCGGGACGGCGGCGCTCGCCCAGAGCCTCGACCGGCTGATCATCGCCAAGACGGTGGGGCCAGCGGGGCTCGGCGCCTACGGGGCGCTGGCCGACTTCCTGAAGCAGAGCTTCATCGTGTTCGGCGAGGCGATCGCCCTGTCGCTGATCTCCATCGCCAAGCGCGAGGCGCGGGCGGGCGGGATGGCGGCGGCCTCCGGGGTGCTGCGCGACGCCGCCCGGGCCATGACGCTGATCGCCGCCTTCGGGGCGGTGTTCTTCCTGTGCTTCGACGATCTGGTCGTGGCGGTGCTGCTCGGGCCCGCCTACCGGGCGGAGGCGCGGGAGCTCGCGCCGGTCCTGATCCTGGCCTCCATCCCGATGATGTTCCGCGCCTATTATTTCGGGCAGGTGATCTACTTCACCCGCTCCAGCGGCCTGGAGGCCGGCGCCGCCTTCGCGACCCTCGCCGCGGTCGCCGCCCTGTCGCTCCTGGTGATCCGCGGTTCGGTGCCGCCGGGGGGGCCCTCGCTTTCGCGGGCGGCCAGAGCGCGGCCTGCCTCGTGCTGGTGCTGGGCGCCCGCCGGGCCGGCACGACGATGCCGCTGCCCCTCGCCGACATGGCGGGGATCGCCGGGATCGCGCTCGCCTGCGGCGCGGTGAATGCCGGCATCGCCCTGGTCCCGGGCGGGCTGATGCCGCCGGGGCAGGCCCTGCGCCTGGTCCTGCTCGCCGTCGCCGCCGGCATGACGGCATGGCGCTACGACGTGCTCGGCTTCGCCGGCGCGATCCGCCACCGGCTCGCGGCCTGACGGTCCCGCCATGGCAGACATCGCCGCGCTACCGGGGGGGTTCGTGGCGGCGGTCCGGCCCCTCGATCCCCGAGCCCCCTGGATCCCGGCCTGGCGGGCGCTGGGCGCGGCGTCGCTCATCCGAAACCCGTTCTACGAGGCCGGCTACGCCCTGGCTGCCCGCGACGCCTTCGGGGCGGGCGTCCGGCTCCTCCTCGTCGCCGACCGGCCGCCGGAGGCGCCGGGGGCCCGGCTCGTCGCCGTCTGGCCGTTCCGGCTGTCGCGGCGGCGCTGGGGCCTGCCGCTGCCGCTGCTCATGGGCTGGACCCACGGCTACGCCCCGTTCGGCGCGCCGCTCCTCGACGGCGCCGATCCACAGGCCGGACTCGCGGGGCTGCTCGCCGCGCCGGGCATGCTCGGCCTGCCGCCGCGGCTCCTCCTGCCGAACGCCCCCGCCGACGGCCCCCTGCCGGACCTCCTCACCGCGCAGGGCGGACGCCGGGCCGCCTACTGGCCGCATGACCGCGGCCTGCTCGATCTGAGCGGGTTCGGGCCGGAGGCGCGGAGCGGCTATCTCGGGCACCTCTCCGGTCAGCGCCGCCGCAAGCTGCGCCGCGCCCGCGCGCGCCTGGAGGCGGCGGGGCCCGTGACCTTCGAGATCCTCGCCGCACCCGAAGCCCTCGGCCCGGCCCTGGACGCCCACGTCGCCCTCGAGACCGCCGGCTGGAAGGGGCAGGCCGGGACGAGCCTGGCGCAGCGGACGGCGGAGATCGCCTTCCTGCGCGCCGCCCTGGCCGATCTCGGCGCGGCGGATGGCGTGCGCATCGCCCGCCTGCGCCGGGGGGAGCAACTTCTGGCCTCCCTGATCCTGCCGGTCACCGGCCGGGAGGCCTGGGTGCTGAAGATCGCCAACGACGAGACCCGACCGGAGACCGCGCCGGGCGTCCAGCTCGTCCACCGGCTGACCGAGGCCCTGGCCGCGGGCGACTGGCCGATCGACCGGATCGATTCCTGCGCGCCGCCGGGCTTCGCCCTCGGCACCACCTTCTGGACGGAGCGCCGGCCGATCGCCCATCTCCTGGTCGAGGGGGGGCGCGATCCCCTGTTCCCGGTCGCCCGGACCCTGGAGCGCGCCCGGGAGCGCGTCGCCCGGGCGCGTGTCACCATCCGAAGCGGGCGATCTGCTCCAGCCGTGCCCGCGTCGCCGCCGCGTCGCCGCCCATGACGGCGATCCGCCCGGACA
>NZ_BACT01000661.1:0-1371 GCF_000333255.1 Methylobacterium sp. B1
CCACAGCATCTCGAGCCATGTCCTCCCAGTCGAAATACCAGGGTCTTCGCCGATCGCCGCAGCGTCGAGGCCCGGGCAGAACGTGCTGACCGGGCTGTTTCCTGGCCGAGTCGGCGACGCGGGCCAAGATCTATACAAGACGCGTCCATCCGTCGAGCTGCCCGCCGCCTGGCGGACCCGTCCCCTGGCGAAGATGATCCTACCGGCGCCCGACCGGCGGCAGGTCGGTGCAGAGCCCGAGGCCGGCTTCGGCCGCGAGGCCGATCGTCTCGCCGAGGGTCGGATGGGGATGGATGGTCCGGGCGATGTCGGTGGCATCGGCGCCCATCTCGATTCCCAGCGCGACCTCGCCGATCATGTCGCCCGCGCTCGGGCCGACGATGGCGCCGCCGACAACGCGCTTGGTCTGCGCATCGAACAGCAGCTTCGTCAGACCGTAATCGGCGCCGTTGGCGATGGCCCGGCCCGAGGCCGCCCAGGGGAAGCGGGCGACCTCCACGGCCCGCCCCGAGGCCTTGGCCGCCGTTTCCGTCAGGCCCACCCAGGCGATCTCGGGATCGGTGTAGGCCACCGAGGGGATCACGGCGGCATCGAAGCCGGCCTTGTGGCCGGCGGCCACCTCGGCGGCTACGTGCCCCTGGTGGACGGCCTTGTGGGCGAGCATTGGCTGCCCGACGAGATCACCGATGGCGAGAATATGCGGCACGTTGGTCCGCATCTGCGCGTCCACGGGCACGAAGCCGCCATCCAGCACCACGCCGGCGGCGTCGAGGCCCAGGTTCGCGCCGTTCGGACGGCGCCCCGCGGCCTGGAGCACGAGGTCGTAGGTCTGCGGCTCGGCCTCGCCAGCGATAGATACGGCGATGCCCTCCGGTGTCGCCTCTGCCGCCATCACCTCCGTACCCGTGCGGATTCGGTCGAAGCGGTGCGCGTTCCGCTTCGTCCAGACCGCCACGAGATCTCGGTCGACGCCCTCCAGCAGGTTCGGCAGGCGTTCGACCACGTCGACCCGGGCGCCCAATGCGCTGTAGACGGTCGCCATCTCCAGGCCGATGATGCCACCGCCGATCACCAGCAACCGGCGCGGCACAAAGGGCAGCTCCAGCGCCCCCGTGGAATCCACGATGCGGGGATCGTCCGGCAGCATCGCCAGGGCCACCGGCGACGAGCCCGCGGCCACGATGGCGCTGGCGAAGGTGACGTGGCGCGTGTCGCCACCATGCAGCGCCACCGAGACCGCGCTCGGGCCCGTGAAGCGTGCGGTCCCGCGGATCACCTCGACCTTGCGCTGGCGCGCCATCTGGGCGAGCCCGTCCGTGAGGCGCCGGACGGTGCCGGCCTGAAGCTCCGGAGCCTTCCAGGTCGACCGTC
>NZ_BACT01000660.1:0-2446 GCF_000333255.1 Methylobacterium sp. B1
TCAACCAGACGCCGTTCTACGGGGAATCGGGCGGCCAGGTCGGCGATACCGGCCTGATCCCGGCGCCGGGCGTGCGGGCGCGGGTGACCGACACCCAGAAGAAGCTCGGCGACCTGTTCGTCCACCATGTGACCGTGGAGGAGGGAAGCTTGGGCCTCGACCAGCCGGTAGAGCTCAAGGTCGACCATGTCCGCCGCAAGGCGATCCGGGCCAACCACTCGGCCACCCATCTGCTACATGAGGCTCTGCGGCAGGTGCTGGGTGATCACGTCGCGCAGAAGGGCTCGCTCGTGAGCCCCGATCGTCTGCGTTTCGACATCAGCCACCCGAAGCCCATCGAGGCGGATGAACTCGCCCGGGTGGAGGACATCGCCAACGCCGTGCTGCTGCAGAACGCGCCGGTCGTGACCAAGCTGATGGCCGTGGACGACGCCATCGCGTCGGGCGCCAGGGCGCTGTTCGGCGAGAAGTACGGCGACGAGGTGCGGGTGGTCTCGATGGGGCTGCCGATCGACGAGGAGGCCGCGCAGGGCCGGCCGAAGACCTTCTCGGTCGAACTATGCGGCGGCACCCACGCCGGGCGCACCGGCGACATCGGAGCGATCACCATCGTGGGCGAGAGCGCGGTGGGGGCTGGCGTGCGCCGGATCGAGGCTCTTACGGCCGACGCGGCGCGTCATCATCGGGCCGAGGAGGCCCGGACCCTGGCGGCGCTGGCCGGCATCCTCAAGGCCCCGGTCTCCGAGGCGCCCGATCGTCTGACGTCACTGATGGAGGATCGGCGGCGCCTTGAGCGTGAACTGGCCGAGACCCGCCGGAAGCTCGCCATGGGCGGCGAGGGTGGTCCGGGCTCGGGCGCTCAGCAAACTGAGATCGGCGGCGTGGCCTTCCGCCGCTCGGTGGTGGAAGGGCTCGACATGCGCGACCTCAAGCCGATCGTCGATGAGGAGAAGAAGCGTCTGGGCTCCGGCATCGTGGCGGTGGTCGGCGTCGCCCCGGACGGCAAGGCGGGTCTGGTCGTTGGGGTCACGGACGACCTGACCGGGCGCTACGATGCCGTCGGGCTCGTGCGGGCTGGAGCGGGCGCGCTCGGCGGCAAGGGAGGCGGAGGCCGGCGCGACATGGCGCAGGCCGGCGGGCCGAACGGAGCCGGAGCCGAGGCCGCCCTTGACGCCATCGCGCAGGCTCTCACCGAAGCGGCCTGAGACGCCCCCGCAAGGAACTAGGCCGTCTCCGGTGCGGCCGTGGAGGCGAGCGGCGGGATGGTCGGGGTCCCGCCCTCGGCGGCTTACGTGTTTCCGCCGACGCCGCCGCCCTGCGGTGTCGCCCGCGACGGGGGATTGGCGTTGCCCGCTGCGGCCAGATCGGTCGCCATCCTGTCGCCCGGCCGACCGGTGGGGCAGTGGGTCCCGGTCGCGGCGTGACCGGTAGTGTCGCTCTGCTGGCTCACAACGCCCGAGGCGCGGGCGCGACTGTGCCTGGACTGGGTCCGGCGCGAGGGCGGACAGGCCAATGAGGCGGGCGAGGAGGGGCTGGGTCATGAGCCCCCGTTTCTGTTTCTGACCCACGCGACCTCAACGGCGCAGACCCGATCCTGAATCGTTGCAGCGCCGGCGCCGGCCTGCGGGGGCGTCTATCATTTGACGCGCGTCCAGGTCTGCTGCTTGCAGAATACGCTCATCACGCAACCGGAGACTTCGAGCGTATCCGGGCCCGTGAGCTTCAGCGAACCGGAATAGGTCTTGCCGTCGTTCGGATTGTAGAGGGAACCCGAGTAGCCGCCGCCTTGGGGTTGACGCGCGTCGAGGATCTGAACGCCCACGACGCTGCGACCGCGCAAGGCCGGATCCGGATTCTTCGCGTCGAGTCCCTTCCCCGGTGCGCTGACGATCGTCCCGCAGAAGCCGCTCCCGCAGGGCGTGATGCGGACGCGGGAACTGCCGGTCTCCGTGAGCCAGAAGCCAGCCGGGTCGGCCGCCAGAACCGGACCGCACGCCGTGCCCATCGCGAGCAGTGTCAGAATCGAGCGACGAAGCCTCGAACCCATCCCTGGTCCTCTCCTGTCCAGAATGCGGATGGGTACTTAGCGCGATGCTCGGGGCAGCGCACTGCCCAGATAAGTCTCGACCACCTCGCAGAACGGCTCGCCGGCGGCAGTCGAGAGCACGGCATCGATCTCGAAGAGCGGATCGTCGGGGCCCGGATCCGTGCGCTGGTCCGGCGCGCGAACCGCGACGGTGTCCCGAACCGGGGCGAGGGGACGCACGACCCGGCCGAAGGGCGTCCGCGTGCTGTCCAGCGTCGCGTTCATCTCCGGCGTGAGGCGTGCGGGCACATACCAATTGTCCGCTTCCGACAGGACGCGGTCGCCGCAGGCGAGGCGGACCCNGCGATAGCGCACGGGCTCGTCCGGCCCGATCGCCAGCCGCGCCCGCTGCACCGCCGT
>NZ_BACT01000659.1:0-3968 GCF_000333255.1 Methylobacterium sp. B1
AGCCTGGAGCGGCGGATCGAAGCCGATCCCATGCGGGGTCGTCACGTCCGGCATCCGTGAAGGATGGACGCTGAGCATCAAAATCATCGGTGTTGGCTGCGACAACGTGAATGCAATCTCGAAACCCGTTCTGATCTTCATCGCGGCCACCTTGCTCTGTCGCCTTCCGCGCGCACTCGCCGCGCATGCCTGTCCCGGATCCGGATCCTCACCCGTGCTCAACGCGCGAGGGGCGGCGGCAGCCCTTGCAGGCTGTGGGTCGTCGCCCCGTCGGTGGGCAATTCCACCACGTTGACATCGACGCGCATGCCGAGATCGTCGCTGCTGAGGCCGAAGAAGGAGCCGTGCAGCGGAACGGCCTGAGCGGGGTCGCGGGCCACCGCCACGCGGATCAGGTCGCGGTTGCCGACGATGCCGTTAGTCGGGTCGAACTCGACCCAGCCCGCGCCGGGCAGGTAGACCTGCAGCCACGCATGGGTGGAGCCGCCGCCCACGTGGCGGGCGCGGTCGTTCCGGGGATTGTAGAGATATCCGGAGACGAACCGGGCGGCCATGCCCAGCGCGCGCACGCCCTCCATCATCAGCACGGCGAAGTCCCGGCAGGATCCGAGCTTCGTGCGCAGCGTCGTCAGCGGATCCTGCACGCCCTTCTCGGCACGGGCCAGATAGGTGAAGTTCGCGCGTACGCTGCGCGTCATGGCGGCCAGCAATTCCTGCGTGGGGATGCGTCCCTGAGGCGGCAGGAAGCTTCGCGCCCAGGCATCGACCTCGTGGCGCGGGTCGGGCCATTGCCGCTCGATCGAGCGGGCGAGATCCGGCATGTCCTCGGCACCGTAGCCGAACGGATAGTGCGTCGCGTGCGGTGCGAGCGGGAACACCGGCGCGTGTTCCGGCGTGTGGTCGAGGGTGATGCCGCAATCGAAGGTCAGGACTTCGGCGCGGATGTCGAAGGTCGTGACGGCCACACAATTTCCGAACACGTCGAACAGCCAGCGCTGGGAGGCCGGTTCGGGCGTGATGTCGAAGGTCGCCGCGATCAACCGCTGATCGTAGCTGTCGCGCGGCCGGAACATGATCCGGTGCTCACCGAAGGCGACCGGCCGTCGATACCGGTAAGTCGTGCGGTGGCGGACAGACAGGATCGGCAACGTCACAGTCTCCCGGCTCGTGCCGACACGACCGGCGGTCATGCAAGGGCCGGGCCTTCCCGGTCCGCATCGTGCAGCGACGATACGGGTCCGACGGCCCGCACAGATCCGGGCTCACGACCCGTCCGGATTCCCGGCCCTGCCGTCAGGCGCGGATGACGCGTCCGGGCTCTGCCGGATGGTTCGAGAGCGACGATGAACGGGCTCGGGGGAGGCCGCCGGCTCTCAAACGACCGGAGGGGCCGGATCGGAAGTGGCGCGCTCGGCTTCGACCAGCACGTCCAGGGGGCGCCAGGGCTTGGCGATGAACACGGCCTCGGGCGGCATCTCGGGCCGCGGCAGGCCATGCCCGGAGGTGATCACCAGCCGGGCCCGCGGCCACAAGGTCGCCACCGCGCGGGCGAGCTGGAGGCCGTCCATATGGCCGGCCAGCCGGACATCGGCGAAGACCAGGGCGACGTCGCCGCCGCGTGCCTGAAGGACCGACAGCGCAGCCTCGGCGCTGTCGCAGCCGACCACGTCTAGTTCCGTCTCTTCGAGCAGGGTCTCGGCCAAGGCCCGAATCGCGGGATCGTCCTCGACGACGAGGGCGACGCGCCGCGGATCGGTCTCGGCCGCCACGGCGACCGGCCCGGCTGCGGCGACCCTGTCGTCCTCGGTCTGCCGGACGCGGCGCACCAGGGCGGCGAGGTGCTCCGGCATGCCCTCGGACACCAGATCATCGTAGAACGACGCCAGTGTCTGACCGATCTGGTCGAGAGGAATACCTGGCGACAGCGTATCATTGAGCGGCAGGGGCGCGCTCGTTCCGTGCTTTTTCAAGGACTTCCCCCGAAGTCGAACGTCGTGCCGCTCAAGGAGGCGGCGCTTGAGGAGGAAAGTCGGCAATCCGCCCCTGGTTGCGCGCGACGTTGGGAATCCCGCATTGCACCCGCCGCCCGTTACGGCGTGGCGAGGCCCAGTTCGGCGTCGGCGTAAGCCATGATCCCGGACACTTCGCGGACGTTCTGATAGCGCGTGCCGCGGGTGCTCATCATCGCCTCGAACTTCTCATGGACTTGTGCCACCGACAGGCTCATCGGCTGGCGGTGACGTCCGCGCCCGACGAAGCGCCCGCGCGAAAGAAAGATCGAGCGGTNGCCCNGGGCCGGGCCCGGGAGCAGGGCTGCCGCGGCGCGGCCCGGCTTATTCACGACGTTGGCGAGGAACTCCCCGGCATCGTCCGGCCCGAGGAAGTGGGCGAGGTAGACCTCGCCGAGGGTCAGCTCGCGGCCGATGCGCAGGGCGATGCGGGCGGCGTCGCGCTTCAGCATCTCGCCGGCCATCAGGGCCGACAGGTACGGGTCGCGGCGCAGCTCCAGCACACGGGCGCGTTCCGCCTGATCGGCGATCACCGGCCGGTCGTTGGCGTCGGACGTGATCGACGCGGCCTCCTTCTCCAGCCCGTATTTGGGCCCGAAGTCGCGGACCACACCGAGCCAGGTCCGCTCAATGAACTGGAAGAGGCCCGTCGCTGAGGAAGTCTTGGCCTGAACGGCCGTGACGAAGCTCGACTCCTTGTCGGCAACTGCCATCAGCAGCACCGGATCGGTCTGAACGGCCTGGGCCGCCCGCACGATCGTCTGCACCAAGTGGCGCCGGATCTTCATCGGGCCGAATTCGAGAATGTCGTTGGGGTCGCCGGCGGCGCTCTCGGAGAGAAGGAAGTCGTACGACACGCGGTCGACCGTGTTGGAGCCGAGATCGGTGTCGAGATCGTGCACGGGGGCGAAACTGGAGGCGGCGCGGAGCGGCGTCTGGTCGAGCTCGGTATTCAGGGCGACTGTGTGGATGCGCGGGCGCGGCATCGGGAGTTCGGTAGCGGCTTCCGCCGTGGACACGGCCGGCGACAGGCCGACCTTGGCGAGATCCACGCCCGATCCGATCAGCGCGGCGCTGAGGCCGCCGGCGATCATCGACACGGTGAGCAGCGAGCGGAACAGCGCGGGGCGGCTGCCATGGGCACGGCCCAGCATGGGCTGTGCGGCGATCACGTCGGCGCGGTTCGAGCCGAAATGGCTCTGCTTGCCGGTGATGGTCCTCGGCGATCCGACCGTGCGGCCCTGCATCGTTATCCCGACTCTCCACACGCCGTTGTGGCGCTACGGACTCACCATCGCTTGACAGATGTGGCGACAACACGGCCGTGCTTGTGGCCGAGTTGCGGCGTCCCGGGGAGATTTCGGGGCAGGCCGCCCGTGACTCGCGCGGCATCCCTCCTTAAGAGGGCGCCATGCGGGCGCCGGGCGGATGACGCGCGGCCGCCCTTTCCCGTCCGTCCTGCCAGAGTCAGCCCCGATGAGCGGCGTCAACGAGATCCGGTCGACCTTCCTCGACTACTTCGCCAAGGCGGGACACGAGGTCGTGCCCTCCTCGAGCCTCGTGCCGAAGAACGATCCGACGCTCATGTTCACGAACGCCGGCATGGTGCAGTTCAAGAACGTCTTCACGGGGATGGAGAAGCGCGCCTACGACCGGGCGACGACGGCGCAGAAATGCGTGCGGGCCGGCGGCAAGCACAACGACCTCGACAATGTCGGGTACACGGCACGTCACCACACCTTCTTCGAGATGCTCGGCAACTTCTCGTTTGGCGACTACTTCAAGGACCGGGCGATCGAGCTGGCCTGGACCCTGATCACGAAGGAATTCGGCCTCAAATCCGACAGGCTTCTCGTCACCGTCTACGCCGACAACGACGAGGCCGCCGGCCTGTGGAAGAAGATCGCCGGCTTCCCGACGAAAAGATCATCCGGATCGGGACCTCCGACAATTTCTGGC
>NZ_BACT01000658.1:0-6124 GCF_000333255.1 Methylobacterium sp. B1
ATTGGCCTTCAGCGGCACCTTGCGGCCGCCGCGCAGGCCCTCGTCGGCGGTGATCACCAGCTTGGAGCCGCACCCCTGGATGCGCGACGCCAGCGAGTCGGGGGAGAAGCCGCCGAACACGATGGCGTGGATCGCCCCGAGCCGCGCGCAGGCGAGCATCGCGTAGGCGGCCTCCGGGATCATCGGCATGTAGAGCGTGACCCGATCGCCCTTGCCGACGCCGCGGTTACGCAGGACGTTGGCCATCCGGCAGACCTGCGCGTGCAGCTCCCGGTAAGTGATGTGCTTCGACTCGTCGGGATTGTCGCCTTCCCAGATGATCGCGGTCTGGTCGCCGCGGGTCTCCAGATGACGGTCGATGCAGTTATGGGCGACGTTGGTCTTGCCGTCTTCGAACCACTTGATCGAGACCTTGCCGGGCTCGAAGCTGGTGTTCTTCACGATGGAGAACGGCGTCATCCAGTCGATGCGCTTGCCGTGCTCGGCCCAGAACGCATTCGGATCGGCGACGGACGCCGCATACATCTCTCGATACTTGGAATCGTCGACGTGAGCGCCCTCGCGCCACGCGTCCTTCACCTCGATGACCTTGCCTTGCATGGCGTTCCATCCCTGATTGGTGCCCGATCGTATCGCGGTGGCGGCCGCGCAGCCAGGACTTCCAAAGTAATGTAGCCTACAATTTACGATGACGATATGATCGCGGTTTCGCGCGCGCTCAGATCAAGTCCCGTAAATAAATTGGGCACAATGTAAGAGCTGATTGAGGCTTCGATGCTGCGCTGTCAAGCGCGGGGAGCCTGGCGAACGATCACCCGCCGTCCTCTGTTTCCGCCCCCGGACGATGGCCGGTACAGGGGCGCGCTTTCGGGGACGCGTCGGCGCGCGATCGGCCAGGGACCTATCCGTTCGCCACCCGTCGCGTCGGCATGATGATTTCCACGAGCGTGCCGTCTTCCGGGCGTGCGGAGAGCTGGAGGCGGCCGCCGTTGGCCTCCACAAGGGCGCGCGGCAGTGCCAGCCCGTCCTCGACGGATTCCTTCGGGTCTTCCACCCGCGGAGCAGGCCCGGCGCCGGTACCGCGCACCCGCAGGGCAACGGCCGCCCGTTCCGCCGAGCCGGTGGAAACGATGATCTGGCTTCCGGCGGCGGAGCGTCGGATCGCGTTCTCGATCACGAGACTGGCCGCGCGGCTGACCGAGCGCTCGTCGGCTTCCAAATCGCCGAGATCGGTGGAGAAGCTTGTCCGCATCACGACCCGGCCCCGCGCTGCCTCGCCCTGAAGGCGGGCGACGCAACCCGCCACGACGTCGTTGAGGTCGAGAGCGCGGGGTTCGAGGCGCAGCGAACCGGCCTCGACTGCGGCAAGATCCAGAAGCTTGCCGACCCGTTCCAGGATCGTCTCGCCCGACGCTTTGATCTCCGCCAGGCAGTCCCTGTAGCGCGTGTCGCCGAGGGGCCCGAAGGGCTCCTTCAGCATCGCGTTTGCCAAATCGATCATCCCGGTGACGGGGCCGCGCACGGCGCCGTCGAGCCGGCTCAAGGCCTCTCCGCCGCCCGGCACGGTTTCCGGGCGACTGGCTGCGCCCGCCTCTCCGGGCGCTGCGCGACCGGCATGGTCGAGCGTGACCACCCGTCGTCCAAGAGGCCCTGCGACGGCGAGCGACATCGGCTTGCCGGCCAGGACAATGGAGCGCCGCTCCGGGGCCGCGCCGCGCAGGGCATCGGCGATCGTCAGGACGCTCTGACGGTCGAACAGGCTGACGAAACTGCCGCCGACGACCTCGCGCGGATCGCATCCGAACAGATCGGCCGCGGCGTGGTTCAACGCGACGATACGGCCGGCCCCGTCGACGGTGACGACCCCGATCTCCAGTGCGTCCAGGGCCGCCTCGGCACGGGCCGTCCGTTCCGTCTGGGCGGCGCGGGCGAGGCGCTCGGCGGTGAGCGCATCCGCGACATCGGCCTCATCGACCGGGCGCGCGATCAGGCACGTCGCAGTTGCGCCTGCCCAGCTGAAGGCGCCGCTCAGCAGTTCCACCGGACGCGTATGGCCCTCGACCGACTTCACCGTGGTCCGGCGTGCCGCGTCGCCAAGCGCGTTGCCAAGCGCGTTCGAAGGCGGGAGACCCGGGAGAAGTCCGGAGAGCCCGGTGCGGGCGAGGCTCGGCAGGTCGGGATGGCCTGTCAGATCCAGAAAGCCGCGGTTGGCGGCGACGATGGTGCCGTTGTGGTGGATCAGCGTCGGCAGCGGCAGACCCGCGAGAAGGTCGGCCTGCGGAGGAGCGGCCACGTCGACGGGGGGCTCGACACTGGCCCCGTCGGTTTCCGTGCTGGCCTCCTCGAAGACCACGGGCAGTTCCACCGGATTGGTCTGCGGCGCGGGGAACGGCATCACCGCGCCGCTCTCGGCCTTCGGCGCCCCTGATTCAGGATCGACCTCGTCGCCGGCATAGCGTGCGCCCAGCGCCCGGGCGATTTCCCGGAAGGCGGCATGCTCATCAGTCGAGAGCGGTGTCGCGATGAGATCCGGCGCAGGCGCGACCGGGCTTTCGGCTTCGACGGGCTCGGGGAGAGACGACGCGGACGCCGAAACCGACGATTCCGGCGGCGGCGCCGCGGGCTCGGCGACGACCTTGATCGCGTTCGGCGCGCTCCGGATCAGGCCGAACCCGCCGAAGCCGGAGAACGCAGCATCACCCCGCCCCAGAGGGGCGCCGGAGAGATCGACCCGGAACGGCCCGGTGCCGGCATCGAGCACCGCCGATTCGCCGCGGAAGGTTCGTCGGTCGCGCAGGGCCGCCAGCACGGAATCGGCTTCGGACAGGAGGCCTGTCGCCGCCATGTCCTGCCATCGCTGCCCCACGAGGCCCGCGAGGGCCTCCGGCCCGGTGAGGGTGGTCAGGGCACCCGCGGCATCGATGCGCCACAAGAAGCGGTTGTCCCGCCCCATCGCGGATGGCGTCGCCTGCGGATGTGCCGGCGGCGCGCTTGCGCTCGCCGGGGGCGCGACGGGGCGGACCGGCCGGGCGCGGGCGGTCGTCACGGGCGTGGTCGGTACCACGAGGATGGCGGGACGACCGTCCGCCTGAGTACCGCGCGCCAGCCAGCACAGTGCCGGTGGGGCGATGCGGCGGACATCCAAACGGAGGCGCGCGAGGCGGGGCGCGGCGTCCCCTGCGGTCGCGGCAACAATCTGACGGATCAAACCGACGAGCGCGGAGCCGGTCAGGGTGTCGGCCAAGGGCGCCGCCGCATCGGACGCGTACAGGATCTGCCCCGCCGACGGGTCGACCACGAAATGCACGGTGTCCCGAGCGCCGAGCGTGGCGGCCAGGGCCGGCACGCGCGCCCAGGCCGCGAAGGCAGTCGCCAGCCCGGGCTGGGCTGCACCGGCCATCGGTGTCACTGTCGTCTCCAAAGCCCGCGACCTCGAACCCTAACGCGATCCGTCACGTTCCATGGGCTCGCTTTGCCCGAGAAACGCCCGTGACCGTAGCCCTATTGTAAACTCCCTTGCGCCGCGACGCTGGACTCTGGGCGCAACCGTCACACGTTTACGTCATGGCAACCTTAACGCCATGGGCGTGGGTGGCATAAGGCGGCGAATCAGATATTGTGCACCGCACAAAGCGCCATCCACAGAGCAATCAAGAGAGGAGACGTAGAATGAGCAACCCCCCGAATTACGAAGTCCCGGCCGAGATGCGTGACTTTGCCGAGAAGAGCGTCGAGCAGGCCCGCAAGGCCTTCGACAGCTTCATCGGCGCGGCCCGCCGTACGGCCGATACCGTGCAGGGTTCGGCCGAAATGGCCCGATCCAACGCGCTGGACGTCTCCTCGCGCGGCTTCGAGTATGCCGAGCAGAACGTGAACGCGGCCTTCGATCTCGCCCAGAAGCTGGTTCGCGCCAAGGACGTTCAGGAGGCCATGCAGCACCAGGCTGAGTTCGTGCGCAGCCAGTTCGCCGCCATCCAGGCGCAGGCCAAGGAGTTCAGCGGTCTCGCGCAGAGCGCGATGCAGCAGGGCGCCGAGCGTGCCAAGTCGGCGATGCAACAGGGGGCCGACGAGGCTCGCAAGGCCATGGAGCAGGGCCAGGACGCCGCCAAGCAGACGGCCCAGGACGCCCAGGACGCCGCCGAGCGCGCGACGCACTGAGGCCTGCACCGATCAACGGGGCTGCGACCCGTTCCCGGGCTCCGGGGGCGGGTCGTCTCGTTTTCGCCGGTATTGCCGCCGAGAGCCGCCGGGCGGACGCGTTGAGTCCGCGCCGAGCGAAGGAATCAGGGATGCGCCTTACTGTTTCGGGCCGATCCGGCCTGCGTGGTCCGTTCCGGCTCGCGATCGCCGCGCTGGCGCTCGCGGCCGCGTTGCCGGCCGGCGCGGCGCGGGCCCAATATTACGACGATCCGGGTTACGACGGTGAATACCGGCCTGTCCCCCGCCGGGCGCAGCGCGCCCCCGTCGGTTACAACTGCGATGCGGTCCAGCAGGGCATCACCGGACCGAAGCCGTTCTCGTGTCCTCTGCCCGGCCCGCGGCCCCTCGGCGTGCGCTGCTTCTGCGACATGCCGATCGCCTCGTTCAGCCCGCCGCAGACCGCTGTCGGGCGCGTCGTCCCGTAACGGAAAGGGCCGCGCACCCGGATGGGTGGCGCGGCCGGTCTCGTGGGGGCGGGGTCCGGCGAGGATGGTCCCGCCGGATCGAACTCAGTTCAGAACGACGACCTTGGCGCCGACCTTCACACGCTCGTAGAGATCGGTGACGTCGTCATTGGTCATCCGGATGCAGCCCGACGACACCGCCTGACCGATCGTGTCCGGCTCGTTGGAGCCGTGGATGCGATACTCGGTGCTGCCGATATACATGGCACGGGCGCCGAGCGGATTCTCGATGCCGCCGGCCATGTAGCGCGGCAGGTCGGGACGGCGGGCGATCATGGCCTTCGGGGGCGTCCACGACGGCCACTCGCGCTTGGCGGTGATCTTGTTGGTGCCGCTCCAGCTGAAGCCCGGGCGACCGACGCCGACGCCGTACCGGATCGCCTGACCATCGCCCAGAACGAAGTACAGGCGGCGCTCGGCGGTGGAGACCACGATGGTGCCGGGCGCGTAGGGCGCGTTGAACGCCACGACCTCACGGGGGATCGGCTGGACCTGCGCCTGCGGCGCCGCCTGCACGCCCTGGCCATAGCCCGGGGCGTAAGTGCCCTGGTAACCGTACTGTCCCTGATCCGAGTAGTACTCGTCGGAGCCGTCCGTACCGAAGGGATCGTACGACGAAGCGGCGAGGGCTGGCGTTGCGGCAAGAACAGCCACGCCGAGGAGCGCGCCGAGTGCGGTGACCGAGGTCTTCATGAGTGGCCTGCCTGTGCGATAACCTTTGCCTTTACAAGCGTGAGCATAGGCAGGCAGTTCCACACATCCGCCATGAATTTGCTGTTGGGCGGAATACGCAGGGCCGCTCGACCGTGCGGTGCGCCGCGGCTCGGGCCAGGGCCCGCGGCTTGCTCAGGTCACCTCGTCGGTGTGGATGTCGAACCGTGCGAGATGGGCGTAGCCGAAATTGGTCGAGATCGCGCAGTCGGTGGCGTCGCGGCCGCGGGCCATGACGATGCGGCCGATCCGGGGCCGGTTGTGGCGGGCGTCGAACGTGTACCAGCGCGGCCCGTCGGGACCGTGGAGGTAGACCTCGAACCACGCGGAGAAGTCCATCGGCGCCGGATCCTTCGGCACGCCGATGTCGCCCAGATAGCCGGTGGCATAGCGCGCCGGGATGTTCATGCACCGGCACAGGGCGATCGCCAGATGCGCGAAGTCCCGGCAGACACCCTCGCGCTGCATGAAGGCGTCATGCGCACTCCTCGTGGCATCGGCGCGTTGATAGTCGAAGCGGATCCGCTCGTGCGTGTAGTCGACGATGGCCTGGACGCGCGCCCAGCCCTCCGGCGTGGTGCCGAACAACGACATCGCCCTCTGCCATATCCTGTCCGTGTAGCACTATCGAGATCCCAACCTGAACATCAGGACATACTATGGCATATCTTATATTGTCATATGGCTCGCCTCATTCACGACCCTATAGCGCAGCATCGTATCCTATACGGTGAGGTCTGTCCAGATCC
>NZ_BACT01000657.1:0-4929 GCF_000333255.1 Methylobacterium sp. B1
CGACGCGTGGTTCGTTTGGCCGGTTTGCGCCGCTCAGGTATCTGCGAAGATGTCGCGATCTTTGTTCTCCGCACGAAAGAGGATGCCGATGATCACGGTCGCGACCGCGATGACGATCGGGTACCAGAGGCCGAAATAGATATCGCCGGTCTGGGCCACCATGGCGAAGGCGGTCGCCGGCAGCAGGCCGCCGAACCAGCCGTTGCCGATATGGTAGGGCAGCGACATCGAGGTGTACCGGATCCGGGTCGGGAACAACTCCACCAGCATGGCGGCGATCGGGCCGTAGACCATCGTGACGAAGAGCACGAGGATGAACAGCAGGCCGATCACCTGCGCGACCTGCGGCCGGAAGATGTCGAACGGATTCGACATCTTGACGATCTCAGGGTCACCCGCCTTCGGGTAGCCCGCGGCCTGGAGTGCCGCGGTCGTGGCCTTGTTGGCCTCGACGTTGCCCCCCTGCGGATAGGGGATCTCCGTATCGTTGACCCGAATGGTCGTGGGCTGTCCGGCCGCCCCGGCAGCAGTGGTGTAGCGCACCGACGACTTCGACAGGAAGTCGCGGGCGAGGTCACAGGGCGCGGTGAACACCCGGGTTCCGACCGGGTTGAACAGGTTTCCGCAGGCGGCCGGATCGGCCGTCACCGTCACCTTCACGTTCTCGATCGCCGCCTCGAGCTTCGGGTTGGCCGTGGAGGTGATGCCCTTGAAGATCGGGAAGAACGTCGCCGCCGCGATGGCGCAGCCCGCCAGGATGATGACCTTGCGGCCGATCTTGTCGGACAGCCAGCCGAAGACCACGAAGAAGCCGGTGCCGAGGAGCAGCGACCACGCGATCAGCAGGTTGGCGGTATAGCCGTCGACCTTGAGAATCGATTGCAGGAAGAACAGCGCGTAGAACTGGCCCGTGTACCAGACCACACCCTGACCGGCGACGAGGCCGAACAGGGCGATGATCGCGAACTTCGCATTGCGCCATTGGCCGAAGGCCTCGGTGAGCGGTGCCTTCGAGGTCTTGCCCTCGTCCTTCATCCGCTGAAAGGCCGGAGATTCCGACAGCTGGAGGCGGATCCAGACCGAGATGCCGAGCAGCAGCACCGAGACCAGGAACGGGATGCGCCAGCCCCACTCGGCGAAGGCGGCCTCGCCGGTGAAGGTCCGGGTCGCGAGGATCACGAGGAGCGACAGGAACAGGCCCAGGGTCGCGGTCGTCTGGATCCAGCTCGTATAGAACCCGCGCCGGCCGTTAGGGGCGTGCTCGGCGACGTAGGTGGCGGCGCCGCCATACTCGCCGCCGAGGGCGAGGCCCTGGGCGAGGCGCAGGACGATCAGGATGATCGGAGCCGCGATGCCGATGGTGGCCGCGTTGGGCAGGATGCCGACGATGAAGGTCGACAGGCCCATGATCAGGATCGTGATCAGGAACGTGTATTTGCGTCCGACGAGATCACCGATGCGGCCGAAGACCAGGGCGCCGAACGGACGGACGATGAAGCCGGCCGCGAAGGCGAGCAACGCGAAGATGTCGCGCGTGGCGGGCGGATAGGCAGAAAAGAACTGCGCGCCGATGATCGCCGCCAGAGAGCCGTACAGATAGAAATCGTACCACTCGAACACAGTACCGAGCGAGGACGCGAAGATCACCCGCTTCTCGGCCGAAGTCATCGGCCTCGCGGCGTCTCCGGCCCGCGGGATCGCGGTTGCCACAGCCATAAGACACGTCCTCCCAAACGCATATGGGCGGCCCGACGATGGGATCGCCCTTTCCCGGCCCGCTCCCGGGCGGCCCTGCGCAAAGCGCAGATCACCTATGCGTTATCTCAAGGGCGTGGCGGGTCAACCGGTAAAGCGATTGTGAAGAGCCTCATCAACACAGGTGCGCGCCGAGTTGTCACCGGAACGACGAAGGGCGCGGCTCGCGCCGCGCCCTCCGCCTGTCCGACGCGTCTGGTTGAGGTCAGTGCGCGTGGGCGCCGGACGCCCCGATGCCCGTCTCGGAGCGCACATACTGCGCCTCGAAGGCGGCCCGCTCGCGCTGGGCCCGGCGGGACTTGTCCATGAGCGACACGACCCAGATCGTCGCGAAGGCCAACGGCATCGAGAACAAAGCCGGGTTGTCGTAGGGGAAGAGCGGGGCCGGGTTGCCCAGCGTCGTCACCCACACGGCTTTCGACAGCACCACCATGATCACCGCGGCGAGCAGGCCGACGAGGCCGCCGGCCAGCGCACCCCAGGTGGTGGTGCCGCGCCACAGGATCGACATGGCCAGCACCGGGAAGTTGCAGCTCGCCGCCACCGCGAAGGCCAGGCCCACCATGAAGGCGACGTTCTGGTTCTCGAACACGTAGCCGAGGTAGATCGCCACGATGCCGATCACCACCGCGGAGATCTTCGACAGGTTGACCTCGTGCTTCTCGGTGGTGCGCCCGCGGGCGATCACCTGGGCGTAGAGGTCGTGGCTGATCGCCGAGGCGCCGGCGAGCGTCAGGCCCGCCACCACGGCCAGGATGGTCGCGAAGGCCACGGCGGAGATGAAGCCGAGGAAGTACGGGCCGCCCACGGCGTTGGCGAGGTTCACCGCCACCATGTTGGTGCCGCCGATCATGTCCTTCAGCTTGTCGAAGGTCCCGGCCGCGCCGAGCTTGAAGTAGACCGGATCGGACATCAGCAGGGCGATGCCGCCGAAGCCGATGATGAAGGTGAGAATGTAGAAGTAGCCGATCAGGCCGGTGGCGTAGAACACCGACTTGCGCGCGGCCTGCGCGTCCGAGACCGTGAAGAACCGCATCAGGATGTGCGGCAGGCCGGCGGTGCCGAACATCAGGCCGACGCCGAGGGAGATCGCCTCCACCGGGTTCGACACGAGTCCGCCCGGCGCCATGATGGCGTCGCCCTTCGGGTGAACCTGCACGGCGTTCGCGAACAGCATCTCGGGGTTGAAGCCGTATTTTAACAGCACTGCGCCCGCCATGAAGGTCGCGCCGCCGAGGAGCAGGCAGGCCTTGATCACCTGCACCCAGGTGGTCGCCTTCATGCCGCCGAAGGCGACGTAGACGATCATCAGGACGCCGACGATGATCACCGCGTAGAGATAGGGCAGGCCGAACAGGAGCTGGATCAGCTTCCCGGCGCCGACCATCTGGGCGATCAGGTAGAACGCCACCACCACGAGGGTGCCCACCGCCGAGATGATGCGGATCGACGTCTGGTCGAGGCGGAAGCTCGCCACGTCCGCGAAGGTGAACTTGCCGAGGTTGCGCAGGCGCTCCGCGATCAGGAACAGCACGATCGGCCAGCCGACCAGGAAGCCCGTGGAATAGATCAGCCCGTCGAAGCCCGAGGTGTAGACGAGGCCGGAGATGCCGAGGAACGAGGCGGCCGACATGTAGTCGCCGGCAATCGCCAGGGAGTTGGTCCCCGCCGAGATGCCGCCGCCCGCCGCGTAGAAGTCGGCGGCGGACTTCGTGCCCTTCGCGGCCTTGTAGGTGATGCCGAGCGTCAGCAGCACGAAGAACAGGAACATCAGGATGGCCGGCCAGTTCGTGACCGATTGCTGCACGGCCCCGAGATCCGGGCCGGCGGCATAGGCCGCGCTGGCGGCGATCGTGCCGAGCGTCAGGCCGAGGAGGAGCCGGTTCATCGGGCGACGCTCCGCTTGAGGGCGGCGCTCAGAGCGTCGAAGCGCGTGTTGGCCCGGGCCACGTAGACGCCGGTCAGCGCGAAAGCGAACAGGATCACGAAGACGCCCGCGAACAGCCCGAGGGAGGCGGTGCCGCCAACCTTCACGGCGAGCAGCGACTTGTCGAAGGCGATGAGCCCGATGAAGCCGAAATAGACCACCAGCATCAGGATGGTCAGCGTCCAGGCGAAGCGGGTGCGCTCATGGACGAGTTGCTGGAATTCGGGTGTCCGGACAATCCGCTCGACCTGCGGATCGACCTCCGTTCCGAGTGCGCGTGTTCCCGGGGGCGCCGTGCGCCCTCGAAGGCCGAGTGTCGTGCCGCTCATGGCTTTTCCTCCCGCGAGGGCACTCTGGCCCCCCGGTTCATCGCGTTGAAGTTCGTGGTTCTTGTTGGAGACGGGCGCCGCCCCGGCACCCGTCCCGGTCCGAACCCGCGCCGCTATGGCCGCGGCGCGGATGCGATCAGGCCCGGTTCTGCCGGTTCTCGATCAGGTCGTCGACCACGGCCGGCTCGGCCAGGGTCGAGGTGTCTCCGAGCGAGCTGAAATCGTCCTCGGCAATCTTGCGCAGGATCCGGCGCATGATCTTGCCCGAGCGGGTCTTGGGCAGGCCCGGCGCGAACTGGATCAGGTCCGGAGAGGCGATCGGCCCGATATCCTTGCGGACCCAGGTCACGAGCTCCTTGCGCAGGGCGTCGTCGCCCTCCTCGCCGTCGTTGAGGGTCACATAGGCGTAGATGCCCTGGCCCTTCACGTTGTGCGGGTAGCCCACGACCGCCGCCTCGGCGACCTTCGGGTGGGCGACCAGCGAGGATTCGACCTCTGCGGTGCCCATGCGATGGCCAGAGACGTTGATGACGTCGTCAACGCGTCCGGTGATCCAGTAATAGCCATCCGCATCGCGCCGGGCGCCGTCGCCGGTGAAGTACTTGCCCGGATAGGTCGAGAAGTAGGTCTGCTCGAACCGCTCGTGGTCGCCGTAGACCGTGCGCATCTGTCCCGGCCAGGAATCGGCGATGCAGAGATTGCCCTCGCAGGCCCCTTCCAGAACCTTGCCCTCGGCATCGACCATCTCGGGCGTCACGCCGAAGAACGGCCGGGTTGCCGAGCCGGGCTTGAGTGCGGTGGCGCCCGGCAGCGGAGTGATCANGATGCCGCCGGTCTCGGTCTGCCACCACGTGTCGACGATCGAACAGCGCTTGTCGCCGACGACGTTGTAATACCATTCCCAGGCTTTCCGGGGTG
>NZ_BACT01000656.1:0-5689 GCF_000333255.1 Methylobacterium sp. B1
TGGTGAGGCGCGGCGCCGCGCCTAGCGGCGATTTGCGATGTTCCCTTTCGACCGGTCGGAACGGTCGACGACCGTCCGGCAGGCGGAACTCAACGCCACCCGATTCTCCCGCAGGCAGAGGGTGATAGCGCCCGCATTGGGAATCTGAGAGGCGCAGAGGCGCATCACGTCCGGCGTGCAGGCGGCCCGCTCGGCCCCCGTTTCCGCGAACGCCGAAGCCGTGCCGATGAGGACGACGAACAGTGCAAGGGGGGCGGACTTCATCGCGGTGGGTTCTCCTGAACGGGTCGGGTCGGCGTGCGGCCAAGCCTCGGCATCGGGCGAGAACGTCGACGCCGACCGAGATATCCCGTCACGCTTGTTTCAATCTGACGCAGGGGCGCCGCTCAAGACTACGCAGAGCGCAGGCTCAAGGACGCTCCTGCCGCGTAATCGTTCCGGTGGTGGCCGGCTCGATCAGTGCGGCGCCGACGACCGGTTGCGTTTTCCGCCGGTCGACCTTGTCCGCCGAGACGAGGGCGGCGGCGATCAGGGCCGACACCGCCAGCGTCGCCTTCACCACGTCCCAGACCCGCGCGAGCATGGCCGAACCCTTCCGATGTCACCGAATGCAAGCGGCGGATCCGCGTCGATCATCCGCGCACTCCGGATCCTCGACGGTGGCCGTTCCCAAAACCTTTCCTGCCCGACCGAGACCTGCAGATCGACGGTACCGTGATGCAATCAGGTCTCACTTCGACGTCGGCCGAGCGGCCGCCTCGGCGGCCAGGGCTTCGAAGACCAGCGCGTGGCGCCGCGCGAGGGCTTCGACATCGTGGGTGTATCCGCCGCCAATCACCGCAGCGAGCGCGATCCCGCGCGCGCGAGCCTCGGCCACGACGAAGCGGTCGCGGGCGAGAAGGCCATCATCGGTGAGGCAGAGTCGGCCGAGGCGGTCGTCGCGATGCGGATCGACGCCGGCATTATAGAAGACGAGGTCCGGCGCGAATGCGTCGAGCAGCGGCGGCAGACGGGCACGCAGAACAGCGAGGTAGCCGGCGTCGTCGAGCCTGTCCGGCAGGCCGATATCGAGGTCGCCGGCGATCTTCTGGGCTGGATAATTGTTTTCGCAATGGATCGAGAAGGTGAAAAGCTCAGGGCTTCGGGCGAGACAATCGGCGGTGCCGTCGCCCTGATGCACGTCGAGATCGACCACGAGGACGCGCCGGACCAGCCCCTCGGCCTGGAGCGTCCGCGCCGCGACTGCGACGTCGTTCAGCACGCAGAAGCCAGCACCCTGCTGGCGCCGCGCGTGATGGCTGCCGCCAGCGGCGCTGCCCGCCAGACCTTCCGCCAGGGCGAGGCGCGCGGCCAGAAGGGTGCCGCCCACCGATGCGCGCGAGCGCCGGACGAGGGCCGCATCGACCGGTAGCCCGATGGCCCGCTCGATTTCAGGACCGACATCGCAGGCCAGCACCGCATCCACATAGGCGGCATCGTGAGCGCGGATCAGGATGTCCGCCCCGGCCGGCTCCGGCGTGACGAAACCGAGCGGAGCCAGCCCCTTCGCGATCAGCGTCTCCGCGAGCAGGCCGTACTTGCGCATCGGAAACCGATGGCCGACCGGGAGGGACGCCTCATAGGCCGGGTGGAAGGCGATCGGGGGAGTCACGCAGGGTGCCCGAGATCGTTCAGGATAGCGTCGGCGAGCGCCAGCCCGCTGTCGTAGGCCGCCTCGATCCGGGCCCCCAGGCACCAATCCCCGGCCGCCCCAAGTCGGCATGCCGGATCGTACAGGCAGGGCACCTGCAGGGCGTTCTCGACCTGCGCGTAGCGCCAGCGATGGGCTTCCATGTGGGACGGTCGAAGTTCGGAGCCGAGGCAGTCCCGGGTGGCGCGGACAAGTTCGGCGACGATCGTCTCACGCGGCGCTTCGAGATGCCGGCGCGACCAATCCGGGGTCGCGTGGACCGTGAGCCGGATCCCGGGGGGCCGCCCGGGCTTCGATGAATCGCACGCGATCAGGCCGATCGGACCGGCCCCCGGTTCGATCAGGTCCTCCGGCGGGGACGTGTCCGCCGCGATCATGAAGGACCAGCAGGGTGCGTATGAAGCGCGGGCGATGTCCGGGAGGGTGACGCCGGATGCCGCGAGCAGCGTCATGACCTGCGGCGCCGGGACGGTGATCGCCACCGCGTCGAACGGGCCGTGAACGGCGCCGGACGCGTCCTCCAGCCGCCAGTGCGCCCCATCCCGGTGAAGACGCAGGATGGTCGTGGCGCTCTGAACCGGAAGACCCGACAGCAGGTCGCGCACGGGCTCGACCATGCTCGGCACGCCGACAGACCGTTCGGAACCGGCCCAGGGCGCAACGATGCCGCTTCGCGCCCACCGATCGATCTGACCCGCGAAGGCGGTACCGCGCGCGCGCATGAATTGAGCGCCATGGTCGAACTGGAGATCACCGACGCGCCGGGTTGCCATCCGACCGCCGACGCCGCGCCCCTTGTCGAACACCCGCACCCGCAGGCCCGCCTCGGCAAGGTGGCGTGCCGCAGCTGCGCCGGCCATGCCCGCGCCGAGAACCGCGACGATCCCACGCTCGTTCAAGTGCCTACTCCGCTCCGCAGGACGGCCAAGCCGGCCGCGTTGCAGCACAGATAGGGGGCAGCGATCAGGAGATCAGGGCGACCGAACTTCGCGCGTCGACAGGATCCGCGCGGACATCGGGTCGCTCCTCATGGAGCCGCCGGACGGGATAGGCCGCACGATCGCCGGATGGCCATGGTGCGGGTAGAGGGAATCGAACCCCCACGCCTTGCGGCTGGCGATTTTGAGTCGCCCGCGTCTACCAGTTCCGCCATACCCGCGTACGGAGGGCTCTTCGCATAGGTCGGCGGGTCCGGCCAAGTGTTGTTTTTGCGGTGGGCGCCGATCTGGCCAAGGCGGGACGCCTATGCTCAAAGGGCGACCGATCCTCGGTCTCGGACAAGACCGGCCTCGTCGACTTTGCCCGGGCGCTCCACGCCCGCGGCATCGCGCTGGTCTCCACCGGGGGCACGCACCGTGCCCTGCAGGAGGCCGGCCTGCCTGTCACCGAGGTGGCCGATCTCACGGGCTTTCCGGAGATGATGGACGGCCGGGTCAAGACGCTGCACCCGGCGGTTCACGGTGGATTGCTCGCCATCCGCGACAACCCGGAGCATCAGGCCGCGCTCGCCGCCCATGGGATCGGCGCCATCGATCTGCTGGTGGTCAACCTGTACCCGTTCGAGGCCACCATCGCGGCCGACCGGTCGGATGCCGACTGCATCGAGAACATCGATGTCGGCGGCCCGGCCATGATCCGTGCGGCGGCCAAGAACCACGCGGATGTGGCCGTGGTCACCGACGTGTCGGATTATGCCGGCGTGCTGGCCGCACTGGAGGCGCATGACGGCGCCCTGGGCGCGGAACTGCGCCGGAGCCTGGCGCAGAAGGCCTTTGCCCGCACCGCGGCCTACGACGCGGCCATCGCCAACTGGATGGCTGGCCGCTTCGGCACGGATGCGCCGGCGCAGTTCCGCGCCTTCGGCGGCACCCTCGGTCAGGCGCTGCGCTACGGCGAGAACCCTCATCAGGCGGCCGCCTTCTACCGCGCGCCCGGCAAGGTCCGCTCGGGTGTGGCCACCGCCCGGCAGCTCCAGGGCAAGGAGCTGTCCTACAACAACTTCAACGACACGGACGCCGCCTACGAGTGCGTGGCCGAGTTCGATCCGGCCCGGACCGCCGCCGTGGCGATCATCAAGCATGCCAATCCGTGCGGCGTCGCGGAAGGCACCAGCCTGCTCGAAGCCTACGAGCGGGCTCTGAGCTGTGACCCGACCTCGGCCTTCGGCGGCATCGTCGCCCTCAACCGGACGCTCGACGCCGAGGCGGCCAGCAGGATCGTCGAGATTTTCACCGAAGTGATCATCGCCCCGGATGCCACGCCCGAGGCCGCGGCCATCGTCGCGGGCAAGAAGAACCTGCGCCTGCTTCTGGCCGGCGGACTGCCTGACCCGCGGGTCCCCGGCGAGACCGTGCGGACGCTCGCCGGCGGTCTGCTGGTCCAGAGCCGGGATGCGGTGGTCGTCGACGACATGCCGCTCAAGGTCGTCACCAAGCGGGCGCCGAGCGAGGCCGAACTGGCCGATCTCCGGTTTGCCTATCGGGTGGCCAAGCACGTGAAGTCGAACGCCATCGTGTACGCCAAGGCCGGCGCGACGGTGGGAATCGGCGCGGGTCAGATGTCCCGGGTCGATTCCTCGCGCATCGCCGCCTGGAAGGCCGCCGAGGGTGCGAAGCGCCTCGGGCTGTCCCAGAGCCTGGCGGTCGGCTCGGTGGTGGCGTCGGACGCGTTCTTCCCGTTCGCGGACGGGCTGATGGCGGCTGCCGAAGCGGGCGCGACGGCGGTGATCCAGCCCGGCGGTTCGATGCGCGATGCGGACGTCATCGCGGCCGCCGATGCGGCCGGCCTGGCCATGGTCCTCACCGGCCACCGTCACTTCCGGCATTGATCGGGCGGAGTCGGGAGGGTCACGACGTGACGCTCCCGTGCCTCCGTGCCCCAGCACCGCCGAGAGGCCTGTCCGTCGCGCGGCGCCGCCGCGCTTCCGTTAACGATCCGCACGGATTGGAGCGGTCGCGGCGATTTTTGTTCGGGCTGCGATGTCTCTCAGCATTGCCGTGAACAAGCGTGGCTTGTGCCGAAGCTCAGCAATGGATGTCCCGTAACGCCGAATGCTATTTTTTGAGCATTATTGCCGAACAAATACCCCCACCTTTGCGAATATGGGTGGCATCTGCGGAGCGGGTTGATATTTTCTCGGCTGCACGCCATCATTGCCCAGATGTGCGCCGGAAGCTCGTGAGAAGAACTTCCTGGAACGAATCCGGGTTGGGTGACGAGATGGTGGTCGCAGCGCTGTTGTTTCTCGTGGGAGCGCTGATCGGCCGCTCCTATTCGGTGATGATCATCGCCATGACCTCATCGGTGGTCATGTTCACTGCGATGACCATTTTCATGTCCGTTTACGGCCTCGACCTGCTGCACGTTCTGATTATGCTGGGATACCTGACGGCCCATCAGGCGGGATATCTGCTCGGCGCCTATCTCACCGACTATCCCGAGAACAATCGCGGGCTGTAACCAGCGTCACCACCACCAAACCAGCCGCCCGGCGAGGGTGTTGATCAGCGCCCACAAGCCCAGAGCCACGGCCATCCAGATAATTAGAAGTAGAAGATGCAGCTTCCGATGAGGCTGACGGCGCAAATGTGGCACGACATCGTTCACGATGGAAATCCCAGGGGCCCTGGATCGTAGGGGAACCTTATACGGCCTTGTGCCGCTAAGGTTCCGCCGGGTCGATCGGCGAAAGATTAAATTTCGGACAGTTTCCGGCGGCCGGCAGGTTTGTTGGACGACCGGCATTGGCCGAGAAACGGACTGAAAGTTGCAGTCATTGACTGCTTGCAACGTGGTGGTCAGAAATCAGGACATTCCGTGTCGGCTCGCCGTTTCGACGGTGATGGTTCCGTCTGCCGTCGATACTTGAGATCTCTGTATAGGATCCGCCGCAACGCAATCCGTGACAGACCGCACGGATTGCGATTCCGCCGTCGCGTTGCGGGTTCGACACAAGCCGAAACGGCCCCGCCCGCCTTGCGGCCACGACCCGGCACGGGT
>NZ_BACT01000655.1:0-8716 GCF_000333255.1 Methylobacterium sp. B1
GTCAGAGCCGGCCTCGGCCTGGAAGCTGTCGAACCGAAACCGGTCGATGAGCAGGTTCGAGATCCGCCGCTCGGCCGCTTGCGGGTGACGTAGCGGTCGAGCTTCATGTCGATGATCTCGACCTCGTAGCCCGTCAGCGTCCCGGCATAGCGGGAGGCCTCGCCCAGGCTGTCGTAGTCGAGGAGGTACTTGCGCCAGACGTCGGGTGTGATCACCGCGAAGTCCGACCACGCCATGCCGAGACGTCTGGCGAGGCCGAGCTGGTAGGGACGGATCGTGCTCTTGCCGGAGGCCGAGGCCCCTTTCACGTTCATCACCACCGGGAAGTCCTGCGGCGCCAGCCGGCGATAGCCATGCGCCTCCACCACTGCGGCGATCCAGGGCTCGATCAGCTCGCCGATGCGGCGGCTGCCGTAGCCGTTCGAGACCAGCGTACCGGCGATGGTCCGCATCAGGGATCCGTCGCGGATCAAGGTGTTCTGCCGCGCGATGAGGCCGGACACCACGCTGCGCAGGGCCTCGCAGGCGGCGATCTCCAGGCCGTCGCCGGATTCGGCGGCGCGCCGCTGCCAAGTCTCGAGATGGCGCAGGGACCGGGTCGCGAGATCCTCGCGCGGGGCCACGACCGCCGGGGGGCGGCGTCCGAGGAGCCTATCGAGCCAGCGCGGCTCGGGTGGCGGCGGGGCCGGCGCCTCGTCGAGGATGGCGGCGACCTCACGATCGAGCAGCGCGTCGGCCTCGGCGCGGATCTGGGCGAGGGCTGCTTCGATCTCACTGAGGCGGGGCTCGATGCCCTCGCGCAGGATCGTGGACACGATGGCCCGAAAGTTCACGCCGAGATCGGCATAGACCGCACCGACCGGCACGGACAGGTCCGACATCACGCGGATCAGCACCTCATGGACGACGAGGCGGCGGGCCCGGAACCGGCTGAGCTGGCGGGCCGGCAGCCCGCAGAGGTCGCTCAGATCCAGGGCGTCGCGCAGCGGCGTCTCGACGTGCTCGGACCGGTAGACGGTCACCAGCGGCAGGAAGGCGGACGGCAGATCGGATCGGACGCCGGGGTTCCACGGGCCGATGGTGGCCGCATCGGGAGCCTGCCCCGCCGCGACGGTCACGGGCGCAACCGCCGTGGCATGACGCGGTCTGTCCGATCGATCCCTCTTATCCTGAGGTGCTGTCCAGCAGCCTCGCAGGCGCGGTCCAGGGATCGCGCGGCCGTTCGGAGGCCTCCTGCGAGGCCTCCGTTGCGCTGCGCCATCTCACGATGCGGGGATGGGTTGGACGTGCGGGTGCCGCGCCGAGGGTGCGAGCCAAGCCTGCTCGACCCCCGTGCCATGAGTTCGAACTGGCGAGACGCCTTAAAAGATCTTCTGGAACCAGCCATGGGCGTCATTGGTGTTGCCCCGCTGGATGTCCACCAGAAGGCTCCGCAGCCGCTGGGCCACCGGACCGGCCTTGCCGTTCCCGATTGTGAAGCTTTCCTCGCGGCCCTTCACGGTGCCGATCGGCGTGATCACCGCGGCGGTCCCGCAGGCGAAGGCCTCGGTCAGGCGGCCCTCCCGCACGTCGGTGCGCCACGCGTCGATCGTGTAGGGCTCCTCCTTCACGGTCAGGCCGGCTTCCCGCGCCAGGGTTATGACCGAGTCGCGGGTGATGCCGTGCAGGATGCTGTCCGAGAGCGGCGGCGTCACCAGCGTGCCGTCCTCGAAGACGAAGAACACGTTCATGCCGCCGAGTTCCTCGATGTAGCGGCGCTCAACCGCGTCGAGGAAGACGACCTGCTCGCAGCCCTGGGCCGCGGCCTCGGATTGCGGGGCGAGGCTCGCCGCGTAGTTGCCCCCGCACTTGGCCGCGCCGGTGCCGCCCGGGGCGGCCCGCGTGTAATGCTCCGAAACCCAGACCGTGACGGTACTGTTCGGGTCCTTGAAGTACGAGCCCACCGCCGACGCGATGGTGATGAACAGGTATTCGGAGGCCGGCCGGACGCCCAGGAACGCCTCGGTGGCGATCATGAATGGCCGGAGATAGAGGCTACCGTCGGGCGTGTCGGGGATCCAGGCGCGGTCGATCTCGACGAGCTTGCGCACCGCGTCGACGAAGGCATCCTCGGGAAACGGTGGGATCGCCAGGCGCTCGGCCGAGTGCCGGAAGCGACGCGCATTGGCGTCGGGCCGGAACAGGGCGGCGCCGCCATCGGCAGTGCGGTAGGCCTTGAGGCCCTCGAAGATCTCCTGCGCGTAGTGCAGCACCGCGGAGGCGGGATCGAGGGGAATCGCCTCGCGGGCCTGGATCCGCGCATCGTGCCAGCCGCGGCCGGCCGTGTAGCGCGCCACCACCATGTGGTCGGTGAACACCTTGCCGAAGCCAGGATTCGCCATCAGCGCGGCCCGCTCCTCGGCGGTCCGCGGGGCGGGATGACTTTGGATCTCGAACGTCAGGTCGCTCACGGTCTGGTCCTTATCGACTGAGGCCCTTATGGCGCGCTCCGGCGCGCGAATCTACGGAGCCGGCGCATGACGGTGTCACCGCACATGCGCGTTATTCGGCGGTCGCGGGCTCCGACAGCTGGAGCCGGTGCAAGCGTGCATAGGCGCCGCCGGCCGCGAGCAGGGCGTCGTGCCGTCCGGTCTCGATCACGCGGCCCGATTCCATCACGGCGATCTGATCGGCGTCGCGCACCGTCGAGAGGCGATGGGCGATCACCAGGGTGGTGCGGCCCCGCATCAGCCGGGTCAGCGCCTCCTGGACCAGACGCTCCGATTCGGAATCGAGGGCGGAGGTCGCCTCGTCGAGGAGCAGGATCGGCGCGTCCTTCAGGAAGGCGCGCGCCAGCGCCACCCGCTGCCGCTCGCCGCCGGACAGTCGGCCGCCGCCGGGCCCGACACGGAAGTCGTAGCCCTCCGGAAGGGCCGCGACGAAGTCGTGGGCCGCGGCGGCGCGGGCGGCCGCCTCGATCTCCGCAGGCGACGCCCCGGGCCGGCCGAAGCCGATATTCCGCGCGATCGTGTCGTCGAACAGGACCACCTCCTGCGACACCACCGCCACCGCCGCGCGCAGGGAGGCGAGGGTCACCGCGCGGACGTCCTGCCCGTCGATGGTCACGCGGCCTTCGGTCACGTCGTAGAGCCGCGGGACGAGATTGAGCAGCGAGGATTTCCCGGAGCCTGAGCGTCCGACCAGGGCCGTGACCGAGCCCGCCGGGACCGTCAGATCGATCCCCTCCAGGGCCGGCGCATCCGGCCGGTAGCGGAACCGCACGCCGTCGAAGCGGATCGTCCCGGCGGACACGGTGAGCGGCCGCGCGTCGGGCGCCTCGCGGATCTCGGGCGCCTCGTCCATGACGTCGAAGTAGCGCCTGAGGGCGGCGGCCGCCTCCTGCAGGATGGCGTTGAGGTTCCCCAGCGCCCGGGCCGGCTGCGCGGCGAGCAGCAGCGCCGCCACGTAGCCGGTGAAGTCGCCCACCGTCTTCTCCCCCGCCAGCACCCGTTGTCCGACCAGTACGAGCACCCCCGCCACCGCGATGCCGCCCCCGATCTCCAGCAGCGGGTCGAGACGCCCGCGGGCATTGGCGGCTTTCATCTTGAGGCGGCGCACCTCGTCGAGGGCCTGCGCGGCGCGGCCCTTGAGGTAGGCCTCCATGGCGTAGGTCTTGGCGACCCGGACCCCCTGGAGGCTTTCGGAAATGAGGCTGGCGGTGGCGCCCATCTGCTCCTGCGTCGAGGTCGAGACCCGCCTGAGCTTCTTCCCGATCCGCCCGATCGGTCCGGCCACGAACGGCACCGTGACGCCGGCCACCAGAGTCAGCACCGGATCCATCCAGATTAGCGCCGCCACGAGGCCGATCAGCATGGCGATGTCGCGCAGGAGCACCGTCGAGATGCGGGTCAGCGCTTCCTTGATGAAGGCGAAATCGGTGGTGAAGCGCTGGGTCAGCGCCGCCGGGCTCTCGCGGCCGAGCTGAGCGAGATCGGACTCGATCAGGTGCCCGTAGAGCGCCGCCTGCATGTCGGCCTCGACCCGGGTGACCACCCTGTTCGTCAGAACGGTCTGGCCATAAAGCGCGAAGCCGCGCGTGGCGGTGACGACGATCACCACCAGCGGCCCATAGGCGATGGCCGCCGCATCCTTCCGGTCGAAGGCGTCGAAGGCGGCCTTGATCAGCGCCGGGTAGAGGCCGGTCGAGGCGCCCACCAGCGCGATCAGCACCAGCACCACGGCAAGGGTGGCCCGGTGCGGGTACAGCCAGGCGCGCCAGAGGCGCGCGAGGAGGGGAGCCGTGTCGCCGCGGAGGCGCGCCATGAAACCTACCAGGTCGGATCAGCGCCGGCCTCGGGCAGGATGCGCGGCGGCAGCGGTGTGCCGCCGCCATCGCCGCGGATCAAGGCCTTTGGCTCAACGGTCGTCGCCGTCCGGACCGCGGCCGCCCTCCCGGCCGCCCTCCCGGCCGCGATGCCAGCCGCCGTGACCATGCCCGCCCATAGGCCGGGCGAGGATCGTTGCGCGCCGCTTCTGGTCCTGATCGAGGCTGGCGTAGAGCGGCTGGGACGCGTCGGCCAGCTTGCGCAGGGCTTCTCCGCGTGCCGTCGCGGCATCTGCCATCGCCCGAAGGGCCGCTGGGGCATCGTCGCTGAACTTGGGGCGGTCGCGCATCGCCTCGCGGCGCTGCTGGCGCATCTTGGCCATGTCACGGATTGCAGCTTCCACGGGCGGCCACAGCTTCTCCTGGTCGGGGTTGAGCTTCAGGCCGGCATGCAGGGCGGCGATGCGGGCATCCGTGAAGGCCGCCCGATCCTCGGGTGTGAGCGCACTCCAGCGCCCGTGACCGCGGAAGCCGTCGGGTCCATGGTCGTGCGCAACGGCCGCGCTGGCGACACCCAGGCCGAGCGCCCCTGTTACCAGGATGCTCGCTCTCAAACGGCGGGACATGGAATCCTCCATCTTGACGCTCCGGACAGCGTCGGAACCCACGGGGCGCGACGCGTCCGACGCCGCGCATTGGGGACCGGGCATGTATCCCGCTTGTGTATGTAACAATGTTACATTAGTGGCAGGTGCGACCGAAGGCGCGGGAAGGTGGAACGGTGCGGGGCGTGGCAACAACATTCCGGATCGCGGCGCTCGCGGTCCTGTCCGTCTGGCTCGGACTTGGGGTGCCGGCGGTGGCCACCACGCAGACCGTCCCGATCCGGGCGGTTGCGAGCTTCTCGATCCTGGGCGATCTCGTCCGGCAGATCGGCGGTGCGTCCGTGACGGTGACCACCCTGGTCGGACCCGATTCCGACGTTCACGGCTTCAGCCCGTCGCCAGCCGACGCGCGCAAGCTCGCCGAGGCCGATATCGTATTCGTCAACGGCCTCGGGCTGGAGGGCTGGCTCGACCGGCTAATCCGCGCCTCCGGCACGCGCGCCCCAGTGGTGACCGTCTCGACGGGCGTGTCGCCGATCCCGGCGCAGGACGAGCATGTCCACGGGGAGGGCGGTCACGGACACGGTGAGCACGCCTTCGATCCGCATGCCTGGCAGAGCATCGCCAACGTTCGGATCTACGTGGCGAACATCCGGAACGGCCTCGTGAAGGTCGATCCGGCCCATGCCGCCGCCTATCAGGAGGCCGCGGCCGGCTACCTCGCCAAGCTCGATGCCCTGGAGCGGGACGTCCGGGCAGCGATCCTCCAAATCCCGCCGGAGCGGCGGCAGATCATCACGACCCACGATGCCTTCGGCTATTTTGCGGCGGCCTACGGCCTACGCTTCATCGCGCCGCAGGGCGTCTCCACCGACAGCGAGGCGAGCCCGCGGGACGTGGCGTCGATCATCCGCCAGATTCGCCGCGAGCGCGTACCCGCGGTGTTTCTGGAGAACATCAGCGACCCGCGCCAGATGGAGCAGATCGCCCGCGAGAGCGGCGCCCGCATCGGCGGGAAGGTCTATTCCGACGCGCTCTCCGGGGCGGACGGTCCGGCAGCGACCTATCTCGACCTGATGCGGTCGAACCTGGCGGCGTTCGACGCCGCGCTCATGCCGAAGTGACCCGATCCGACCGGCGCGGGATCGATTGCGCTGCAGCCGCTCCGCCGAGGGCTGGCCCGTGTCATGGCCGGATGCCGGCTCCGACAGGACAGGATCGAGCTTCCATCCTGACGACGTGCTCTGCGGCTGCGCCGATCCTGCCCGGATCACGAGCCGCCACGACTGGCGGTGCCGTCCTCTGTCGCCTTCACGGCGTCGGGCATGACATAGCGTAAACCGCCGGTTAAGAGGCCCCCACTAGCCTTACGAAACGGGTGCCAGCCGATCCTCGTACGCGAGGGCTCAAGGCCTTGGGGCCTTGTGAAAACGCGCAGCTCGGAGATCGCGTGGCTTGGGGGCCTGACCGCTGGCGCTTCTATCGGCTCGTCGCGCGCGAGGCTGCACGCGCGGGCCGCGCGGCCGGAGCCAGCGTCACAGCACCGCCCGACATCCTCGCCCGGATGCGGGTGACCGGACTGGTGATCGCCCCGCAGGACCTGCGGACCTCGGACGCGACCTTTGCGGACGACATCTATGCCGGGCTGTTCGTCTTCGCGGGCCGGTCGCTCGCGGCGAGCGGCGGCTCACCCTTCGACTACGCGGCGCCGTCGCCGGAATGGGCTGATGAACTCTACGGCTTCGGCTGGCTGCGCCACCTGCGCGCCGCCGACACCGCCCTCGCCAGGGCCAATGCCCGCGCCTTCGTGGCCGATTTCATCGCGGGCCGGGGGGACGCGGCGCTCGCCCGGCAGACGCCGGTGGCGGCCCGCCGGTTGATCTCGTTCCTGTGCCAGTCGCCCCTCGTGCTGGAGGGGGCCGATCACGGCTTTTACCAGAACTTCCTCAAGGCGATCGGACGCAACGCGCAGCAACTCGAGCGCGATCTGCGGCGGGGCGTGCCACCGCAATGGCGCCTGAACGCCGCCGTGGCGCTCTGTTACGCCGGCCTGTGCTGCGACGGCATTCAGCCGATCCTGCGTCGAGCGACCCGGATTCTGACACGGGAGCTCGACCGCCAGATCCTGACCGATGGTGGCCACCGGTCCCGCGACCCGCGCTTCGCCATGGATCTGCTCCTCGACCTCCTGCCCCTGCGCCAGAGCTACCTCAGCCGCAGCGTCGAGCCGCCGATGGCGCTGTTGCGGGCCGTCGACCGGATGTTGCCGCTGCTGCGACTCCTGCGCCACCCGGACGCCTCGCTGAGCCACTTCAACGGCATGGGCGCCACGGATGCGGACCACCTCGCGACCCTGCTGGTCTACGACGGCGCGCTCGCCCGGCCGCTGATGCACGCGCCGAATTCGGGCTACGAGCGCCTGGAAGGCGGCCGGGTCGTGATCGTGGCCGATGTCGGCGCTTGCCCGCCGCTGCCCTACTCGGTGAATGCCGGGGCCGGCTGCCTCGCCTTCGAGATGTCGAGCGGCCCCCAGCGCATCGTGGTCAATTGCGGCCTGCCGGCCAGCGGGGCGGATCTGCGCCTCCTCGCCCGTTCGACGCCGGCCCACTCCACGGCCTCGGTCGCCCACAGCTCGTCGTGCCGGTTCCTCACTCGTACCGGGTGGTGGGGCGAACGGCTCCTGGCCGATTGGCTGATTCGCCGGCGCGGGCCCGTGGTGCTGAGCGGGCCCTCGGCGGTGGCCGCCGAGCGCGCCGAGGAGGCCGACAGCGTCGTCCTCGCGGCCCGGCACAACGGCTACGCGCCCGATTTCGGTATCGTGCACGAGCGCCGCTGGCAGCTGTTCCACGCGTCGGTGCGGCTGGAGGGCCGCGACGCCTTCCTGCGCCAGGGCAAGGCGCAAAGCCGGGGGCGGCGGTTGCGCCCGCAGGATGTGGCGATCCGCTTCCATCTCCATCCCGGCATCGCGGTGCGCGGCATCCCGGACGGGCTCGAACTCGCCTCGGCGCTCGGCGAGGTCTGGGTGTTCCGCGCCGAGAACGCCGAGATCGCCATCGAGGAGAGCGTCTACTTCTCGGGCCTGACGGGGCCGCGCCGCACCGACCAGATCGTGCTGCACCTGCGCGTCTCCGAGGACGTGGAGGTCCGCTGGAGCTTCGAGCGTCAGGCGTCCGCGCCGCTGCGCGGGGTGGCACCCTGAGGGAGCCGGCTGGCCGGGCTCACCGTTTCCATGCTACCGCGCCGGAAAATCTCGAACTTTCGGCACGAAGCTATGGCGCACGATCAGGTGCGGGTCTCCCGCGCGCTCCTCTCGGTCTCGGACAAGACCGGCCTCGTCGACTTTGCCCGGGCGCTCCACGCCCGCGGCATCGCGCTGGTCTCCACCGGGGGCACGCACCGTGCCCTGCAGGAGGCCGGCCTGCCTGTCACCGAGGTGGCCGATCTCACGGGCTTTCCGGAGATGATGGACGGCCGGGTCAAGACGCTGCACCCGGCGGTTCACGGTGGATTGCTCGCCATCCGCGACAACCCGGAGCATCAGGCCGCGCTCGCCGCCCATGGGATCGGCGCCATCGATCTGCTGGTGGTCAACCTGTACCCGTTCGAGGCCACCATCGCGGCCGACCGGTCGGATGCCGACTGCATCGAGAACATCGATGTCGGCGGCCCGGCCATGATCCGTGCGGCGGCCAAGAACCACGCGGATGTGGCCGTGGTCACCGACGTGTCGGATTATGCCGGCGTGCTGGCCGCACTGGAGGCGCATGACGGCGCCCTGGGCGCGGAACTGCGCCGGAGCCTGGCGCAG
>NZ_BACT01000654.1:0-10386 GCF_000333255.1 Methylobacterium sp. B1
AAGCCAAGACCTATGCGGAAGGCGTGCGACGGGGCGGCACTCTGGTCACCGTTCGGGCCGACGAGTCGCGGGGGGAACGCGTCCTCGCCATTCTGGATCAAGCCGGTTCGATCGACATCGACGAGCGCGCCGAGGATTGGCGGGCACAGGGCTGGACCGGCGGTACGATCGGCCCGGCCGCCCGGTCCACCCGCTGAGGCGAGGATACGTATCCGCCCCGGGCAACTCCGCGGGGCGGGCGTGGGTCAGGTCATCATCTTACGAGCGAACATCGAGGCTCCGAACAGGATTCCGGCGCCCGCCATGATCAGGCCGATCATCAGGAGCCGCCGCGGTTCGGTCGACGATTCCGCTTTCACGGGCTCGACGATCGGGCTGAAGAACTCGATCTGCCGGGCCGAGATGATGCGGGCGCGCTCGTAGGCGGTCAGCACTTGCTGGTAATATTTCTCGGCGTTCTTCCGGTCGTTCTCCAGGATCTCGAACCGCGTCAACGCGTCGGACAGCAGCCGCTTCTGATCGGGATCCTGGCTGGCGGATTGCCGCTCGATCCGGGCGATGTTGTCGTCGATATCCTTGATCTGCTGCTTGAGATCCATGATCCGGCGCGAATCGGGACCGAGGTCGCGCTGGCCGATCGCGAGCTGGACCGCGAGGTTGATGCGGGATGCCCGCAGCTCCGCGATCATCTTGATATTGATGTCATTCGTCTTCTGGGCGTCCAGCACACCTTCGCGGTTGCGCAGATCGCGCATGGCGAGGCGGATCTTGGTCATGCGCTCTTCGGCAAGACGGAGTTCGCGCGCGCTCTCCGCCACGGCGTCCTCGCGCGACTTGACGCTGAGGTCGTTCACCTTGCGCTCGGCCTCCTTCATGACGGCCTTGGCAATGGCAAGCGATTCGTCCGGATCGAAGGCCTCGACCGTGACGGACATGATCCCGGAGCCGCCTTCGACCTCGACGCCGACGCGCCGCTTCCAATAGCGGACGAACTTCTCGATCGGCTTTTCGGGATCGAACCGTGAAAAGTAATCGATCGAATCGCTGCTGAACCACTGGCGCAGCGGCAGCTGCCCCTCAAGGATCTCCAGCATCGGCCGGCTGAGGATGAACTCGCGCGTGATCTGTGTATCCTGCGCCACCATCTGGTTCGACGTGCCGGAAGCGGTTCCCCCGGTTTCGGAGGATGTCTTGTCGGACGAGCCGAGAGCCGGTCGGATCGCGAAGCGTGCTTCGGTGACGTAGCGATTGGACGCGATCAAGCCGTAATAGACGGCACCGGCCAAGGCCGGCAGGATGAAACAGAGCACGAACAGAACCGGGATCCAGGGGTCGTTCTTGGTCTGGACCTGATAGGACCGGATCCCCTTCTTGCGATCGGCGAAGCGCGACATGCGCGCGATCTGCCGAAGCGACTCAGTGACCGCCTGTTGACGGTCGGCAGACGTAACCGGCTGTCCCTCTGCCTTCCGGATCTCCATATTCATGGTCTGATTCCCGGCCCTCCCGGCCTAGAAGGTTGACCCGTCACCGGGATCATGACCGCGCCGCAATCCGCACGCCGATCGTCTGTCGCACGGGGAGACGGCAAAAGCATGTCGTTATGGATGCCTCGGCTTCGCCGCCGCGCGCGTCGCGGCGCGGCCTGGTCCGATGGAATCCGTGCGTGCCATCGATGACCACATCGCTGTTGGGCCGGAGGCAGTCTGCCGGATCCAGCCGCCCGGTCGTCCTCGCGGAATGCGTGGCCATGGTGGTGCCCGCGTTCTGTCGGAGTCACACGAAGCCGCGCTCAAGCCGATCTCGCTACGGAAAACCTGCGCTAAGGCGCCGGATCTATGACGCGTCGGCGGAGATCCCGTCACTTATGATCAGCTTCCGATAAAAGCCGATACGGAAATCATTCGGCGTGACGATCCATCAATCGTTGCGGTCCGAGATTAAAGTCGTAACCGAGGCGACCAGAGTGGGACGCGGCGCACTCATTCAGGAAATACTGTCGATACCCGTAGACATATCTGCTCGTCGAGCCCGGAGCCCGAAATCCTGAGCGGCGATCATCGGCGTGTCGAAAGCGATCGCGTTCGGAAGGCCCAGGGCGAAATGCCGGGCTGCTCGGCCCGTGTCGAGACCGCCCGCCGGCATTCCGTCAGGGGCCGCGTCTCGCGGCATCGAGTTGAAGAAAAGTTCCACCTGTCACCGCAGGCGTTGACGGAATTCCCCATTTGGCATACCAAATACCAACGAAAGGGCTGGTCACGGTTCCTTAGCAAGACCGGACTGGAATTTTAACGCCGCTCTTTCGGGCGACGTTCAGGGAGGGTGGCCGCGGATGACGCAGCTTCGGACTTCTGCAATCCGCCTCATCCCTGGCCCGTTGGCCGGATGTCGCCGGTGACGGGCTTGGCGCAGGCGGAGCGTAACGGTTCCGATCTCGCCGACTTCGTCAGGGCTATCGGAGACGCCGTGGTGGTGTCCGATCCGGACGGCGCCATCACCGTCTGGAACGCCGCCGCCGAGCGCATCTTCGGCTTCAGCGCCGCCGAGGCGCTGGGGCAGAGTCTCGATCTGATCACCCCCGAGCGGCACCGGCGCCGCCACTGGGACGGCTATGCCAAGACCATGCGCACCGGCGTCACCCGCTACGGGGCGGAGACCCTGAGGGTGCCGGCGCTCCACAAGGACGGCCGCCAGCTCTCCATCGCCTTCACGGTGGGGATGGTGCGGGACGCCTCCGACCGGGTGACCGGGATCGTCGCCGTGATCCGCGACGAGACCGAGCGCTGGGCCGAAGAGAAGCGCCTGCGCCAACGCGTGGCCGAACTCGAAGCTTCCTCGGATCCGGCCCGCCGGGCGCCATGAGCCCGCCGGACGATCCGAAGGTCCCGATCACCAAACCGCACAGGGAGAACGCCCCATGAGCAAGCCGCTGGAAGGCATCAAGATCATCGACTTCACGCACGTCCAGGCCGGCCCGGCCTGCACGCAGCTGCTCGCCTGGTTCGGCGCCGACGTGATCAAGGTCGAGCGTCCCGGCGCCGGCGACGTGACCCGGACCCAGCTGCGCCACGTCGAGGACGCGGACGCGCTCTACTTCACGATGCTGAATTCCAACAAGCGCTCGCTCACCCTCGACACCAAGACCCAGGCCGGCAAGGAAGTCCTCGAGAAGCTCATCCAAGACTCCGACGTCATGGTCGAGAATTTTGGCCCCGGCGCCCTCGACCGGATGGGCTTTTCCTGGGCCCGCATCCAGGAGCTGAACCCGGGCATGATCCTCGCCTCGGTGAAGGGCTTCTCGGACGGCCACCACTATGAGGACCTGAAGGTCTACGAGAACGTCGCCCAGTGCGCGGGCGGTGCCGCCTCGACCACGGGCTTCTGGGACGGGCCGCCCACCGTCAGCGCAGCCGCGCTGGGGGATTCCAACACCGGCATGCACCTCGCCATCGGCATCCTCACGGCGCTTCACCAGAAGAACAAGACCGGCAAGGGCCAGAAGGTCGCCGTGTCGATGCAGGACTCGGTGATCAACCTCTGCCGCGTGAAGCTGCGCGACCAGCAGCGCCTCGACGCCCTCGGCTACCTCGAGGAGTACCCGCAGTACCCCCACGGCGAGTTCTCCGACGTGGTGCCGCGGGGCGGCAACGCCGGCGGCGGCGGCCAGCCGGGCTGGGTGCTGAAGTGCAAGGGCTGGGAGACCGACCCGAACGCCTACATCTACTTCACGATCCAGGGCCATGCCTGGGCGCCGATCTGCAAGGCGCTCGGCAAGGAGGAGTGGATCACCGATCCGGGCTACAACACCGCCCGGGCGCGCCAGGACAAGATCTTCGACATCTTCAAGACGATCGAGGAGTGGCTCGCCGACAAGACCAAGTTCGAGGCGGTGGACATCCTGCGCACCTACGACATTCCCTGCGCGCCGGTGCTGTCGATGAAGGAGATCGCCGAGGACAAGTCCCTGCGCGAGAGCGGCACCGTCGTCGAGGTGGCGCACCCGAAGCTCGGCAAGTACCTGACTGTCGGGAGCCCGATCAAGTTCTCCGACATGAAGGTCGAGGTGAAGGCGTCGCCGCTGCTCGGCGAGCACACCGATGAGGTGCTCGCAGACCTCGGTTACTCGCCGGAGCAGATCCGGGCGATGCACGAGGCTCGCGCGGTCTGATAGACAGCGCCCGACCTCAGCGTTCCTGAGAGAGGACGGCGCTCCCCCAGCGCCGTCCTTTTCATGTGCGAGCCCCGGATCCGATGCGCGCATTCCTGAGCCGTTTCCTGCCGGAGCTGACCCCGATCAGCAAGCGTGAGCGCCTGCGCTCCGCTGCCGGTGCCCTGGCGGGCATCCTGGCGACCGGCCTCGTCTGCCGCGCCGCCCTGGGCTCCGAGGCGCTGCCTGTCCTGATCGCCCCGATGGGCGCCTCGGCGGTGCTGCTCTTCGCCGTGCCCGCGAGCCCCCTGGCGCAGCCCTGGTCGATCCTCGGCGGCAACATCGTGGCGGCATTCGTGGGCGTCACGGCGGGGGCGTGGATCGCCGATCCGTTCGTGGCGGCATCCTGCGCCATCGGGGTTGCGATCGCCCTGATGATGGCCCTGCGCTGCCTGCACCCGCCGAGCGGAGCCGTGGCGCTGACGGCCGTTCTCGGCGGCCCGGCGATCCGCGAGCTGGGCTACGGCTTCGTGCTCTGGCCGGTCGCGGCCAATTCGCTGCTGCTGCTGACGACCGCCCTGCTGTTCAACAACCTGACGGGGCGCGCCTACCCGCATCTGCGCCCGGCGGGTCCGAGAACGGCCGATCCGCCCTCCGGCGCCCGGGTGGGCTTCCGGGCCTCGGACCTCGACGCCGCGCTGGAGGATTTCGACCAGCTCCTCGACGTCGACCGCAGCGACCTGGAGCAGATCCTGCGGCGCGTGCAGATGCGGGTCTACGGCCGCCTCTCGAGTCCGATCACCTGCGCGGCGATCATGTCGCGCGACGTGATCGCGGTGGCGCCGGACGCGCCGCTGGCCGAGGCGTTGCGGCTGCTGCGCAGGCACCGGATCAAGGCGCTTCCGGTGACCGACGAGGGGGCACGCGTCCTCGGCATCGTCACGCAGACGGATCTCCTCGACAAGGCCGCCTGGGACCGGTCCGGGCCGCGCCTCGGCCTCGGCCGCCGCCTGCGGCTCACGGCCGAGCGGGGCCGCGCACCCCATGGCTGCGCCGCCGACATCATGAGCGCGGTCGAGCCCGTCGGCCCCGACACACCCATCGCCGTGCTGGTGCCGCGGATGTCGGAGGCGGGGCTGCACCACCTGCCGGTGGTCGACGCCGACGGCCGTCTGGTCGGGATCGTCTCGCAGACGGACCTCATCCCGGCGCTGTTGTCCGAAGCCGACGCGCCCGAGGCACCGGTCCGCGCCCGCGCCTCGGCCCGTACCGCTCTGGCCTGACGCTCACACGCCGTCGGGCGGATCGCTCAAGAAGAAGTCCACTGCCTGGGCCACCACGGCCGGCTGATGGGCGTGCGGCCCGTCATACTCGACATAGGTGACCGGATAGCCGGCCTCGCGCAGCGTCGGCACGTGGATCCGGGCGCTCCGGTCGATCGGGATCTGCTCATCCTGCGTCCCGTGCGACAGGAAGATGCGCGGTGCGCCGACCTGCAGATGGACCGACAGGAATCCGGCCGACGAGACGATCAGGTGGCTCGCCACATCGCCGTTCGCGAGCCCCAGCGAGAGGGTGTAGCTTCCACCGTCGGAATGGCCGGCGAAGCAGAGCCGCCCCGGATCGAGCAAAAACCGGTCCGCCACGTGCGCCAGTGCCGCCGCGACCCTCTCGCGGTCAGGCCCGTGGCCGGCGATGACGATGTCCCAGGTCGGGAACAGGGATTGCGGTACGAGGAGCAGGAAGCGCGCTGCGCGGGCATGCGCCTCCAGCATCGGCAGGATGCGCTCGGCACTGCCGCCGCCGCCGTGGAACAGAACCACGAGCGGGCAGGGCCGGCGCGGATCGAGGCCCTCGGGAACCACCAGCACCGCGTCGCGCTCGGCGAAGAGGCCGAGGTCATGCCTGCCCGGCGGAAGGGGTTCGCCGCCGGGCAGTCGGTGGCGAAAGTGCAGGCGGCCGGCGAGGTCGGGATCGATCATCGCAGGAACTCGTCGGATCGGTGTTGGATTCGCGTTGTGTGGCTTGCCAGCGGCGCCAGACTCCCTCTCCCGTGCGGGAGTGGGCTGGGGTGAGGGGCGAGAACTCTCAGGACGAGCACGTCATTGAGGCGCGTCCCGATCGCGCCCTTTCCGGACGGACCTGTTCCCTCACCCTGTCCCTCTCCCGCACGGGAGAGGGGACCCGCGGCTCGGCCTCGAAGCGTGCCGCGCAGTCATGAACGGCCGGACCGCTGAGCGATCCGGCCGGCGTGCAGACATCCCGGTTGCGGGCTTCAGGGGCCCGCCGCCCTCACTTCTTCTTCTTCTTGATGCCGCTTTGCGGGTTGAGGCTGCCGATGTTGCCGCTCTCGCTGCCGGCCGCCGGGTCGATGACGGCGTTGACCAGGGCCGGGCGGCCCGAGTTCATCGCCTCGTTGACCGCGCGGGTCAGCTCGTCCGGCGTGGTGACGTGGTAGCCGACGCCACCGAAGGCTTCCATCATCTTGTCGTAGCGGGAATCCGGCACGAACACCGTCGTGGCGGGATCGCGGCCGGTCGGATCCGTGTCGGTGCCGCGGTAGATGCCGTTGTTGTTGAACACGACGATGCAGACCGGCAGCCCGTACCGGCAGATGGTCTCGACCTCCATGCCGGAGAAGCCGAAGGCGCTGTCGCCTTCGACGCACAGGACCGGCTTGCCGGTCTCGACCGCCGCCGCGACCGCGAAGCCCATGCCGATGCCCATGATGCCCCAGGTGCCGACATCCAGGCGCTTGCGCGGCTGGTACATGTCGATGATGCCCCGGGCGAGGTCGAGGGTGTTGGCGCCCTCGTTGACCAGGATCGCGTCCGGCCGCTCCTTGACGATGGTGCGAAGCGCACCGAGTGCCGCGTGGAAGTTCATCGGCGAGGCGTTGCTCATGAGCTTCGGCGCCATCTTGGCGACGTTGGCCTCGCGCTTGGTTTTGAGCGTCTCGATCCAGTCGGAGGGAGGCTGCTGCCAGCCCTGGCCCATGCCGTCGAGCAGCGCCTGCACGCAGGAGGCGATGTCGCCGACCACCGGCGCGACGATCTCGACGTTCGAATCCATCTCGCGGGGTTCGATGTCGATCTGGATGAACTTGGTCGAACCGGGCTCGCCCCAGCTCTTGCCCTTGCCGTGCGACAGCAGCCAGTTCAGCCGGGCGCCGATCAGCAGCACCACGTCCGAGTCCTTCAGCGCCGTCGAGCGCGCCGCGCCGGCCGAGAGCGGGTGGGTGTCGGGCAGGAGGCCCTTGGCCATGCTCATCGGCACGTAGGGGATGCCGCTGGTCTCCACGAGGCTGCGGATCGCCGCGTCGGCCTGGGCGTAGGCGGCGCCCTTGCCGAGCACGATCAGCGGCCGCTTGGCGGATTTCAGGACGTCGAGCGCCCGGGCGATCGCCTCGGGGGCGGGGTGCTGGGCCGGGGCCGGATCGATCACCTTGACCAGCGACTTCTGGCCGGCCTCGGCGTCCATCACCTGGGAGAACAGCTTGGCGGGCAGGTCCAGGTAGACGCCGCCCGGCCGGCCCGAGCAGGCGGCGCGGATGGCGCGGGCGACGCCGATGCCGATATCGGCCGCATGCAGAACCCGGAAGGCCGCCTTGCACAGGGGCTTGGCGATGGCGAGCTGGTCCATCTCCTCGTAGTCGCCCTGCTGCAGGTCGACGATCTCGCGCTCGGAGGAACCCGAGATCAGGATCATCGGAAAGCAATTGGTGGTGGCGTTGGCGAGGGCGGTCAGGCCGTTCAGGAAGCCCGGGGCCGAGACCGTGAGGCAGATGCCCGGCTTCTGGGTAAGGAAGCCCGCGATCGCCGCGGCGTTGCCGGCGTGCTGCTCGTGGCGGAACGAGATCACCCGCATCCCCTCGGCCTGGGCCATGCGGCCGAGATCGGTGATCGGGATGCCAGGGACACCGTAGATCGTCTCGATGCCGTTGAGCTTGAGCGCGTCGATGACGAGGTGGAAGCCGTCGGTCAGCTCGGGCTCTGCCTCGACCTCGGGTGCGGTGTGGACGATCTTGGCGAGTGCGGTCATCACGGTTTCTCCCGGAGGATCGGTATCGGTACGGGCGGCTCTGGGCGCCGGCTGGCGGGGGATCCCCCACGCTCCCCGAGGAGGGGAGGGCGGGAGATCCGTGAAGGCTGGGCGTCGCTCGGGCGACGTCGTGGAGCGGGGGCCGCTCAGGCCGCCCGGATCGGGTGGGCGCCGAGCGCCGCGGGATGCTCCTCCGCGGCGAGATAGCGGGCCCGCATCGGGCGCAGGACGAACATCGCCATCGCCGCCGCCGTCACGTTGAGCACGATGATCAGCGTGAACACCGCCGACCAGCCGTAGGCCGCCGACAGGAGGCTGGCGAAGGGCACGAGGAACGCCGCGGTGCCCTTGGCGGTGTAGAGCAGGCCGGCATTGCTGGCGGCGTACTTGGAGCCGAACGTGTCGCCGCAGGTCGCCGGGAACAGCGAGTAGATCTCGCCGAACACCCCGAAATACACCGCGGTGGCCAGCACGAAGACCATCGGGATGTGACCGTAGGTCAGCAGCACGATCACCGCCAGCGCCGCCGTCGAGAAGGCGATGAACATCGTGTTCTCGCGGCCGATGTTGTCGGAGACGTAGCCGAAGAACGGCCGCCCGAACCCGTCGAAGATCCGGTCGAGCGAGATCGCAAGCGTCAGCGCCGCCATCTGGAGGCCGAACAGGCTCACCGGCACGCCCGCCACCTGGAAGTCGTGGGCGATCGGGGCGATCTGCGCCGCCGCCATCAGGCCGCCGGAGGCGACCATCACGAACATGGCGTACATCACCCAGAAGACCGGGGTGCGCACCGCCTCGCGGGGGCTGCGGTCGACCTTGGTCTGCGGCAGGCGGGTGCTCTTGCGCTGGACCGGCGAGTTGGTCGACGGCTTGCGCAGCAGGAAGGCGAGCGCGAGGACCACGGCGCCCTGACCGATGCCGAAATACAGGAAGGCGTCCTGGTAACCGCTCGACGCGATCATGCGGGCGATCGGTACCACCGTGATGGCGGCACCCGCGCCGAAGCCGGCCGCGGTGGCACCGGCGGCGAGGCCGCGGCGATGCGGGAACCACTTGAGCGCGTTGCCCACGCAGGTGCCGTAGACCGAGCCCGCACCGATGCCGGCGATGACGGCGCCGAGATAGAGCATCGCCAGGCTGTCGGCGTAGGCGTTGATCGTCCAGGCGAGGGCGATCATCACGCCGCCGAACGCGACCACGATCTTCGGGCCGTAGCGGTCGACGAACCACGCCTCGACCGGGACCAGCCAGGTCTCGGTGGCGACGAACAGCGTGAAGGCGAGCTGGATCGCCGCGCGTCCCCAGTGGTAGCGCTGGTCGATCGGGTCCACGAACAACGTCCAACCGTATTGGAGGTTGGCGATCATGGCCATGCAGATCACGCCGAAGGCGAGCTGCCACCATTTCGCCGACGGCGAATCCTGGCGTTCCATCCCTGAGCCTCTCTCTTGGGCGGCGCGGCCTTGCTGTGGCGGCGTCTCTCGTGCACCGACGATCATGCACATCCGTTCTAGGTATGCAATATACCAGCCTGAGACGGACGGGATGAACTGTCAGGGCGGCGATATTATTCCGTTTCCCCCGGCGTAGGAATCGGGCCCCAGGCACCGAGCGTCGGCGCGTCGGTTGGGTGCAGCGTTTCATCGAGCGTGGGAATCGCGGTCGGATCGGCCGGGAATCCGATGACCGCGCAGGCCGCCTCCCAGTCCGGACCCGCCTTCACCGCCGCCAGGGTGGCCGGATGCAGCGCGGTGATCCGTCCGCGATCGAGGCGCAGGATGGCACGGCCGGTCTCGGCCTGAACGAAGCGGACGATCGCCATCCGGCGCAGGCATTCGCGCAGGAAGGTGGTGTTGGCGGATGCCGAAAGGTCGGCGCCCTTGAACACCGCCTCGGGACTGCGGGCGAAGATGTCGACCTTCCGAAACCGGTCGATGTCGATCAGCCCTTTCACGTCGAGGATGTTGAGGATCCCGTCGGCCCAGAACGCGATGGTGGCGGCCGCTCGCCCAGCGGCACGCTGTTGTCGAGGAACTCGCAGACCACCTGCTTTTCGCGCGAGAGCGCCCAGTTGAAGAACAGGCGCTGCATGCCGGTTTAGGCCTCGACATTGTGCGCCAGCAGGTCCTCCACCGCCTTGTAGCGGCCGAACATCTCACCCAGCTTTCATCCCAGCTCGACGGTATCGACCGGGGGCG